>CAZERK010000130.1:0-8599 GCA_964514515.1 uncultured Planctomycetaceae bacterium | reverse complement strand
GCCCGCATCGGTGCCCGCTTCCTCCCGTTCGTCCGCGACGACAACGGCTGCCTTGTTCCGGCAATTGCGGCGGATGAGCTCCCGTACGACGGCAGGCGTCTGCCTGCGAATCGCCTCGCGGTTCGCCTCGTGCCATCGGAAGAACGGCTCGTCGCAGATGACGGCATGTTTGACCGACTCGGCCAGACCCGCGACGTAATCCCGTCGCTCGAGCGTGCCCAGGCAGCCGACGTCGATGCAGACGAGGATCGGTTGATGGAACGCGCCGATCAGGTTCTTCCCGGCCGGATGGTTGATCGCCGTCTTGCCGCCGACGCCCGCGTCGACGTCCGCCTCCAGCGTCGTGGGGCATTGCACGAACGGCACACCCCGCAGCCACGTCGCCGCGGCCAAGCCCGCCAGGTCGCCGACCATGCCGCCGCCGAGCGCGATGACAGGCTCGCTGCGATCATGTTGCCGGGCCGCCAGACGGTCATAGATATCGGAAAGCCGTGCGAGGCATTTCGAGGCGTCGCCGGCGGGAACGGTGATTGACTCGTGTTCGAAAGCCGCCGCGTCGAGCGACGCCCCGAGCTTCGCTGCGTACAGGGGGCCGACGTTCGAATCGGTGACGACGGTCGCTCGCCGGGCGCCGCAACGACGACGGAGAAGTTGCCCGAGATCGGCCAGAACATGCCGGCCGATGCAGATCGGGTAGGCCCGGCACGGCAAGCGAACGACAACCTCGTCCATCTCCTCGCTCATCGGCAGGCATGATAGGGCGAGCCGCGCGTCCGTGCGAGTCTTCAGGCTTCGCCACGCAGCTCGCGACGGTCAGTCTCGGAATGCGTGTACGTGTCAAGGGGGGTTCACGGTTGTGTACGTCCGTACGCGGCCGGTCCGCCGCGGCAGATCGGCCGTCTTCTTTTGTGCTCCCGCCGAGCAGGAGCTCGGCCGCCACCTATCTCGGAGCCGCACGCAACCGCGAAACGCAATAGCATGTAGCGTCGGCCCTGTTTGACCGCTGTTGACCGCGCCATCCGGCCGCGTTCGGGTATCATGCCTCGCCAAGCCAACGACTGGTGCGGTACGCTCATGAAGACGTAACGGCAAGGAGCCGCGTTTGTCTGTTCTCGTCGTCAACAACCTCCGCAAGTCCTACGGACGCCTCACGGCCGTCGACGGCATCCGCTTCGCCATCGAGGCCGGAGAAATCTTCGGCCTGTTGGGGCCCAACGGGGCCGGCAAGAGCACGACGATCAACGTCGTCGCCAGCCTGCTCGTGCCGGACGGCGGCGAGATCACGATCAACGGCCGACGATGGTCCGCCGGCGCCGACTACAAGCGGCGAATCGGCTACGTCCCGCAGGAGTTGAGCCTGGAAGAGCGGCTGACCGCGCGCGAGAACCTGATCCTGTTCGGCCGCCTGTACGGCCTGGGCGGACGAGACCTCAAGCGACGAACCGACCAGACGCTGGAGACGGTCGGGCTCGCCGACCGTCGTCGCGATCTGGTCAAGACGTTCTCCGGTGGCATGAAACGGCGCCTCAACATCGCCGCCAGCCTGTTGCACGCGCCCGAACTGTTGCTGCTCGACGAGCCGACCGTCGGCGTCGATCCGCAGGCGAGGGCGTACATCTTTGAACTCATCGAGCGGCTGGCGAAGGAAGGTCGCGCCGTCCTCTATACAACGCATTACATGGAAGAGGCCCAGCGCCTTTGCCTGCGAACGGCCATCATCGACCACGGACGAATCCTCGCGAGCGGCACGCTGTCTGATCTGATCGCGCGCATCAAGGCGCGACGGGAGTTGACGATCGAGGCGGAGCCGCTTACAGGCGACGCCGTCTCGCGGTTGGCCAAGATGCTAGGCGACGCGACGTGGACGTTGGAGGGAGACCGTATCGCCCGGGTCAACGTCGCCGATCCGGCGTATTCCCTGGTGCATGCCGTCCGCGCCGCCGACGAGGTCGGCATCCGCCCGACGTCCATCAGCATCCGGGAACCCACGCTCGAGACGGTTTTTCTGGAGCTTACAGGCCGGGCACTGCGCGAATAGGTACCGATGCGATCGCTGCGAACCATCTTGGTGCTGGCCGGCAAGAACGTGAGGATTCTCCTGCGCATGCCGGCGATTCTGCTCGTCATCTTCATGCCGGGCATCGTCATGTACACGGTCTTCACGTGCATCTTCGAAGGCCCCGCCGGCGTGAGCCGACCGTTCCGGGCAGCCGTGATCGACCTCGACGACACGGAGGCGTCGCACGCCTTGATCGACGCGCTGAGCAAGAGCAACGTGATCGTCGTGCGTACCGAGGACGAGAGCCCGACGGGCCGACCCCTGACCATCGAGAGCGCCCGCCAGCAAATCCGCAAGGAAGGCAAGTACCGCGTGGCGGTCGTCATCCCGAAGGGCTTTTCGCAGGCGCCGAACGCGATTTCCGGCAAGGCGCACCAGGGCGTCGAGCTGATCCACGACGAGACGCAACCGCTGGAGGCCAACGCGATCGTCGGCATGCTCCAGATGGCGGCCGGGCGCGTTCTCTACGAGCAGACGTTCGGCATGTTGGGCCGGGCAACCGCCAGCCGGCCGATCCAAGACGGCAAGGGCGAGTCCGAGCAATTGCTGAAGGTCCGAAAGAGCGGCGTCGCGATCGAGCGCATGCAAATCTCGGCGAAGTACACGTTCCTGGCGGGCGTCGTACCGCTCTTCCTGCTGTTCACGTCGGTCGGAGCGGCGCGAGGCCTGTTGGACGAAATCTCGCGCGGAGCGACGCGACGCCTGCTCGCCGCGCCGCTCGGGCCGGTGCATATCCTGCTCAGCCAACAGCTCTATGCGTTCCTGCTCGCGTTCGCGCAATGCGTCGCGATGTACGTGTTCGCGTGGTTGGTCTTCGGCGTGGAAATCTGGCGCATCACGGGCGGCCTGACGCTTCTGACGGCCATGACGTGCCTAGCGACGACCGGCTTCGGGATGCTGTTGGCGTCGATCTGCCGCACCGCCGAGCAGCTCGACGCGATCGGCACGACCGTCGTGCTCGCCATGAGCGCGATCGGCGGCAGCATGGTCCCGCGTTTCATCATGCCGCCGTTCATGCAAAAGCTGGGGCTGTACACGATCAACGGCTGGGCCTACGACGGCTTCATCGCCCTGATCCGCAACGAGGGCGTTTGGGGCATCAAGGAAGAATGCCTAGTCCTCGCGACGGTCGCCTCGGCGTGCGCCGCGCTCGGCAGCATCCTCCTGAGCCGACGCCTACGAGCCGCCCCGGCCGGGTGATCCCACGTCCGGCGCCAAGGCGTCTTGTCAGCGCCGTGGGCGGAGGACGGCTGGTTTCGTGTAGGACAAAGCCGCACGCTCCATTGTCGGTTTTGGCTTTTGCCGTGAATGATGCGGGTTCTGTCAGAAAGAACCTGACCGGTAAGCGTCAAACGGGAGGCGACGGTCGGGGCGAGAGCAGAGTTCCGAAAACACGAGAAGGCGGTGCGTTTTGCTTGCAAAGCCATGCCTGGACTTTTAGAATACGGGTGTGTTCGGGCGACTGGCCCGAGCTTGAGGAGCGGATTGGGACGGATTCTCCCAGGGTCGATCATATCAACGGGTGGAGCCGCGCGAGGGCAGGCGCGGAGGAGGCGTGGGATGAGAGCTCTATTATGGTGTGGCGTGGTCGGTGTCATGTTCATGGCATCGGCTGCCGTTGCTCATGACGGCGACGTCGTCACGAGCTTCGATGCTTTCGTACCTCAGGAGTACATCCACGAAGATGCCGACCCGTTCAAGGGTTGGATCAACGTGACCGTGACCAACACGGGGAGCGAGCCGTGGGGAGACTTCCATTTCGGCATCTTCGATCCGATCGGAGGTCAGAACATCTCTAACGTGCATTTCCTCGATGAGCCGCCGTATGAGCCCTACAGCAGCCAGAACCCGCTGACGTGGCTGATCGACAACGAGGTCGTGGGCGCGACAATCGATCTGTTCTACTACGCCGATCCGGTGATGCCGGGCGAGACCGCCGACTTCCACGTGTATACGGATAATCCGGACCAACTGTCGTTCTTCGGCGTCTTGTTGTATCCGACGCCGGTTCCTGAGCCGGCCAGCTTGGCGTTGTTGGCTTTCGGCGCGGCGATGTTGATCCGGCGAAAAAGCTAGAGCCTCGTTTGCATTCGCGTGTATTTTCGAGCGTCGCCCTTGCAAGGGACGACGCTCTTTTTTCTGCGCACGCTCAGGCACGAGCTTGCGCGCTCTCCTGACGGCCGGCGGCGTGCTCCGAACCGAAGACAGACGCTGCAACACAATGAGATGAACGGTCGGGCGGGAATCACGTCGTCACGAAGATCGCAGGCAAGACGGGATACGGGTGCGACGGCGCCCGTCCAGCATGGAGGAGACTGGGCCTACATCGCACCGGCCATCGCAGGCGTGGACGAGAACTTCTCGAAGCTTCGGGCCGTCTCCCAACGGTTGGCCGAGATTCTCGGCTCGACCATCTTGCGGTGATGGAGCAACAAGTCGTTGGGGTCGAACATGCCGCAGCTCAAACCGGGGTGCTGCAGGAACCGCACGCCGACGCGACGGATGCCGTGCTCCGGTGCCGTCACGTTGACCACCAGGCCCGTCTCTCGACGGCAACCGCGCTCGGTGCCGCCGTCGCTGGTCGTCGTCTCGAAGTCGAGGTCGACATACTCTCCCAGAACCGGCGCGTTGTAGGCGGTCGTCTGCACGCCCGCGCCGCCGTAGGACAGGTCCATCAGATGGGCCGGGCGTTCTTCTCCGTTGTCCGCCAACGTCATCTTCACGGGAAGGAAGGTCTGGGTCCGCGGATCGCGCCGCCGTTCGAGCATGTTGAATTCCATGACATCACCCCGCTGGGAGCATCGTTCTTCTCGACCCCGGCCGGACGAACCGTCGTGCTTGTCTTATCGTATGGTCGCCCCTCCCGATTGACTTATTAGTCGTGGCCAAGAAGACCGGCCGTATCAGCGCTGCAGGTTCGGTTCGGATGGGCTGATCGACCGAGAAGGCGGCATGATGGAGCGTACATGCGAGGCCGCACCCGCTTGTCGGCACGCTCACGGGTGCGGCCCGTTGGGGTCGTCGGCGCTGTCCGTGAAGAAAGGAGGCAGGTACGCCTCGCGGCAAACGGCGACAAGCACGGCACGGGAAGCCGCCTGCGGCAAGAACCGGCGCGCCGCTCGGCTCGGGGCCAATCCCCTCTTGCCGCACGAGGCCGTCGGTTTCGGACGGGACCGTTCTACACGGCGCCGCGGCCAGCGGTTGGAGATGAGGCGCATTGTTCGCCGCAGGCCGCCCTGCTCCGCGTGCCCTCGCTTGCGTATACGTCCTCGACCAGGGCACGCAACGGCTCGGCCACGCTCCACGCCTGCCAGGGACAACCGCCCGGCACGTGCGGCGCGTCGCCGTCGGCCACCTCGCACACGCTGCCGAAGCCGTCTTCACGAAGGTGATCGAGCAGTCCGTCGAGGAAACCGCGGGCCGTTTGGCGCGCGTCGGTCGAGGCGTCGTGGGCCTTCACGTAAGCCGTCACGAACGGCCCCAGCAGCCACGGCCAAACCGTTCCCTGATGGTAGGCCGCGTCGCGCTGCGCCAGATCGCCACGATATCGGCCGACGTAGGCGGGATCGCGCGGCGAGAGCGTTCTCAACCCCAAGGGCGTCAGCAGGTGTTGTCGGCAGACCGAGACGACCGGCTGCCATCGGCTGCGATCGAGAACAGGATGAGGCAGACTGACACCCAGGAGCTGATTGGGGCGAATCGCCGGATCGTCCTTGCCGGGCTCGTCGTCGGCGTCCACGACGTCGTAGAGACAACCGGACCGCTCGTTCCAGAAGCGGCGGTTGAACGCGACCTGCGTCTGCGCCGCGAGCTGCCGCCAATGCGCCGCCTGACCGGCGTCGTGCAGCGTCTCCGCCAGCGACGCGGCAACCTGCAGGGCGTTGTACCAGAGCGCGTTGATCTCGACGGGCTTGCCGATGCGCGGCGTGAAGGCTTGCCGCCCCACCTTGGCGTCCATCCACGTGAGCGCCTCGCCCGGCTCGCCTGCGGCGATCAGCCCGTCCTCGCACAAGCGAATGCGATGGCGCGTTCCCTGCTCGTGCGCGAGGAGAATCTCGCGCACCGCGGGATACGCGTGATCCGCCAGAAGCGCACGGTCGTTCGTGTACGCGAGGTAGCGGTCGATCGCCTGAACGTACCAGAGCGAGGCGTCCACCGTGTTGTAGGCTGGCGGCTCGCCGTAATCCGGGAAGCGGTTGGGGATCATCCCGCGGCTGACGTGCCGTGCAAAGGCCAGGATGATGCGGCGAGCCTCGTCGAACTTCCCTTGTACGAGGCAGAGCCCGGGCAGGCAGATGAACGTGTCGCGGCCCCAATCGCCGAACCAGGGATAGCCCGCGATGACCGTCTTCAGGTCGCCTTCTCGCACAACCAGGAAGTCGCGACTGGCGCGAACGAGCGGCTCAAACAGAGGGTCGCCAGCGAGTTGTATCGCCGGTTCAGTCGCCGGCTCTTTTCTCGCGCTGGCACGCTTCGCCTTCACCGAATCGCGTCGGGCCGTCGGCGCAGGTTTCGCAATCGATCCGGTGCTTGTTGAGAAGCTGGCCGGGCGGGTCGGCTGGCTCGCCCGGAGCGTCGTCTCTCTGGCAGCCGCGGCGTCGAAGGCTCCGCTCCAGCCCTCCCACGAGCGGCCCTGCGTCGAAGCCGCAAACACGAGTCCCGTCGGATCGTGTCTCGACAGAACGGCCGTCACGTCGCCCGGCGTGTAGAGGTCCTGCGAGTCGTCGTAACCTCGCTCGTTCTCCGTGTGCAGGAAGAACCGATAGTACCAGTCCGGCTGTGAGCGGAACCGGCCGTTGTGCGAGATCTGCCAACTCGGCCGACCGTTCCGCCAGCGGAAGGTCAACGCATCTCGACGGGCATCCACCTCGGGATCGAACAAGTCCCAACGATGGGCGAGCGCGTGAAAGTGCCGACTCGTGCAGAACGGCCGCACAGCCAACGCCACAGCCTCGCCCCCTTCCAATAGGCGGAACCGCACGAACGTCGTATCCTCATCCGGCGCCATACAGAGCGTCTCTTCGATGACGTGTCCGGCCGCCCGCCACCGCCAGGTCGGATAGGGCCTCGTGCGGAAGGATTCGAGGAGCTTGCAGCCCTGGGGCTGGACGACGCCGCAGTACTCGTTCGTCGCCAAGTCGTACGTCACGCCGCCGATGACGACCGTCGCGTCCAGCTTGGCCAGCAACACGTACCGCTCGACAGGCGGATCAATCGCCGCCACCAGCAAACCGTGATAGCGACGGGTCAGCATCTGCGAGACCGTCCCCATCGCGAAGCCGCCGCGCCCGTTCGTGACGAGCCATTCCAAACGTCGGCCTGCAACCAAGTCGGTGCATCGCTCACGCTCCACGGCGTCGACGCTTTCGGTCCGAGTCGGCATCGTCATGGCAGCACCTGATGAATCGTTGAGTCCTGCGTCAAACAACGACGAAGAACGTCGCCGCCGTCGGGCCGGGACCTGGGACGAGTACTCGGACAGGATATCGACGGAAAAGCCCGTCGTCTCGGACAATCCATCTTCGTTTGCGTCCGCAGCGACCGAGTACGTGTTTGGCGGGAGCGGTTCAGTCAGAGCCGTCCGCCGCGGCGGATCGGCCGTCTTGCAGAGAGCCCCGGACTTCAGTCCGGGCGGTCCCGCAAGCGCTGGATTCTGAAACGGCTTCCTACGGATAGAACTTGCCCATCATGCGCGGATACGGAATCGTCTCGCGGATGTGCTTAAGCCCGCACAACCACGCGAGCGTCCGCTCAACGCCGAGGCCAAATCCGCCGTGCGGCACCGAGCCGTAGCGCCGCAGGTCGAGGTACCATTCGTAGTCCTTCGTATCGAGCCCATCCTCGCCCATCCGCTCCAACAGGTCGTCCAGGTCGTCCTCGCGCTGCGAGCCGCCGATGACCTCGCCGTAGCCCTCGGGGGCCAGCATGTCGAAGTTGTTGACCAATCGGGGGTCGTCCGCGTTTTTCTTCATGTAGAAGGCCTTGACGGCCCGGGGATAATGCGTCACGAACACCGGACGGTCGTGCAACCGGCTGATGATGGTTTCGTCCGAGCCCCCCAGGTCCTTGCCCCATTCAAAATTCGCCGCGAGCTCTATGTGATGCGGGATGTTGCGAACGTCGGTCTCCACGTCTTCCAGCTCTTCCCGATGGTCGCCGACCTCGGCCAGGAACTGCTCCCGCTTCCATGGCTTGACGCCCGGCGTCGCCGCCTCCGATTCCTTTCGGGCGATCAGTTCCTGAAGCTCCGCGACCCGGGCGGCTTTCGTCTGAAGGGCTCGCGCGAGGAGTTGCCGGGCCTTCTCGCCGTGGAGGATTTCGGCCGCCTGACTGTAGCTCAGACGATAAAACGGCTTCTGGATTCGCTCAAGCGCGGCCACGTCGCGCCCGAGGAACTCCAAGTCCTGCCGATGGTCGCGCAGCACGCGGGAGACGATTGAGCACGTAAAGTCCTCGGCCATCGCCAGCACGGCGTCCAAGTCAGCATAGGCGATCTCCGGCTCGCCCATCCAGAACTCGGTCAGGTGGCGGCGCGTCTTG
>CAZERK010000129.1:0-8697 GCA_964514515.1 uncultured Planctomycetaceae bacterium | reverse complement strand
CCGTGTTCTTGGCTTCGGGAGGCGTGGCCGCGTACCCCTCGATCTCCGCGACGCCCCCGCGACTGTAACGATCGGCGGCGATGGCCCGATCAAACGCAACGCGGGCGTTGTCGAAATCGCCCTGCTGAATCAGGGCGATGCCGTGCAACAGCTCAATCATGGCCCTTTCGAAGGCCTCCCCCTGCCAGACCTTCGCCGACTCGCTGAAGACCAGACTCGTGTTGCCGGCCGACTCCCCCAGCGTGAAGTCGTTCGTGACCAGGATGGCTTGATAGAACGCCTGTTGGGCGCCGTCCGCATCGCCGGCCGCCAGGCACGCCGCAGCATAGTCCAGGATCGTCACGCCGGAGTCGCGCGGACGGCGCTCGGCCGGCAGCTTCAGTTGCTCCTGCACGGGCTTCTGGAGCTGGGCGGCCACGCGATCGTACCGGCACGCACCCCACGTAGTGGACGGGGCGGCCGGTTTGGGGGCGGCGCAACCGCTCATCACGAACAGAACGAGACCGCAACACGCAAAGCGGCGCATCATGCAACTCCGTCGTGCAGAAGCGGCGGAAACCCGCGGAAGAGATGCTCGCATGACCGCGTTCTCCGCACCAAACCAGATAACGACGAAAACCGGGCGTCTAATCCTGAAAATCGCGCGTGGTGAACGTGGCAGCCGACGACACGCTGTTCGTCCAGACAATCTCCGCGGTCTCCGCGTCCACCAGCGCAAACGCCATCAGCAACTCGACGATTCCCTTGTCGCGTACCTTGCCGTCCTTCCCCGTCACCTGGACGACCTTGTCCAGCGAGGAGTAGCTGCCCGTCAGCAGGTAATCCACGCCGTACCGGTCCTTCGAGCCCCGCGCCAACGCGGCCGTCTCGTCCTCGCTGACGTGCCATTTCTCCAGCGCGCCGCGAAGGGTTTTCTCGATGCCCGGCTCCACGAACACCACGCGCGGCCCCAACGCACGCTGCAATTGAGTCCGCATCCGCTCGGCGTAGGCGTCCTTCGCCGAACCGAACATGTACTGGTTGGTGTTGTTCTCGATCTTGACCAACGCCAACCGCGGAGGCGCGTGATCGCTGTAAAAGATCGGCTCGCGAACCATGTCTCGCGCCATGAGATCGGCGACGCGCTGGATTTCCGTCTCGTTCAGGAAGCGCCCCGTCATCATGCTCTTGCGGCCCGTCTCCGGCGGAGCGGCGCAACCGGCCGCCCAGACCATCAGGGTCAACGAGGCCGCCCCGAGCAACCTCAACAAACCGGCCGGAACTGAACCGAGATCCGAAGGCACGAGCCATCCTCCCATGCAACGCCGATCAGCGGCCCGCATGCCACCGGGCGGCTCTCCGCTCCGGGCGCTGGGGGCGCCTCCTCGACGCGCTATCGCCTTGTCACCGTCTTGATGTGATAGTCGTGCCGCCAGACGCTTTCGCCCGTTTCGGCGTCCGTCAGGTCGAACGTCATGTACATTTCCACGAGACGCTTGCCCGCCGTGGACTTGTCCAAGGCGTGATACACGCCGGCGAGCAGATAGTCGACGCCGTGCCGGTCCTCGAGCCCTCGATGCGTAACTTCACCCTCGCGTTTGGCCCTGTGCTGTTGTTCGATCGCATCGCGGACGCTCTCACGCATCGTGATAAACTTGGCCGCCGAACCGCTCGGCCCCCTTGCGCGTCGCAACGATCTGAAGAGGATGGTCTGAATCTCCTCCAGCACCATGTCCGCGCTCCCACCCACGAACGGCTCGTTCGTATGGTTTTCGACGGAAACGATGCCGATGCGAATGGGCGGATCGCTCCGCCGCAACATGGGCTCTTGAATGAGGTCTCGAGCCATCTGCTCGGCGCAGTCCTTCAGGTCGCCCGGCCGCAGTCCCCAGACGTCGCGTGTGTCGCTCTCCGGCGAGATCGCAGGCGGTGGCGGGCAGCCGGGCGTGCCAAGGACAGACACGGCCCCCAGAAGCACGATCGTCAATCGTCCCCTGCCGCTGAGGCTGCCGACCCGAGGACGTATCCAAGACAGGTTTCCGGCTGACGCCGCACAACGTGCCAGATGGGCTCGCATTGATTGACTCCTTCATGCAGAGAGAGGAAGTTCGAGACGACGCCCAAGCTTGCGAGAGGGCCCGCCCCGAAACAGCATAGCTCTATACGCTACCGTCTTGAGGGCGTCAAGGATGTTTCGTCGGCTTGTGGGCGTTCGTAATCTCGCCCCAGCGATTGTCGTGAGGCGATCCCTGAAGACGGGCATCAGCGGATCGGTTTGACAGACGTGCGACGGGCTGGTTCCCTATCGCCAGCAAGGCGGCTGCGGGATGGCTGGGCGCTCGATGATGGGCTCGTCCGGTTGGCGAGCAGCCGTCCGGCAGCGGCGTGGCTTGGTTGGCAGAGCAAGGGATCTATAAGCCCTGGGTCGTCGGTTCGAGTCCGACTGCTGCTCGTTCCATCCCCGTGCGAAAACGACGCTAGTGCGAGACTCCGTTCTCGCAGCAGGACAGCATGGACGATTCTATGAAGCCGGCGCCCCGATCTCACCGAGCCCGACTTCGTGGCGCCCGTCGCGATGGGCCCAGGCGGCGAACGCGAGCAAGTCCGGAAACTCACGGTCCGGCGTGTGCGTGCCCACGTCATGGATGCGGTGGGCGCGGTTGATCCAGGCGCTGCGGATACCCGCCACGAGCGCCCCGCCGACGTCGCTATGGAGCGAATCGCCGACGTGAACCACGTGATCGCGTCGCCAGCCCGTCTGCGTCAAAGCCATCTCGAAAATCCTTCGGTCGGGCTTGTACGACCGCGCGTCCTCCGACGTAATCAAGCCGTGCAGCGTGATGCCGTGGCCTGACAGGGCGCAGTCGACGTCCGACCGGTCCGCGTTCGACACGATGAACACGGGATATCGGAACTCCGCCAGGAACTGCCGTACTTCCGGCTGAAGCGGCGGGTTCCGCCAATACGCGACCAACATCCGGGCATATCGTTCCGGCTCGACGCGGATGCCGATCTCGGCCATCGTCTCGGCGAGCGTGCGGCATTCGAGTTGGAACAACGTCTCGAAGCCTGCACCGTTGCAGAAATCCAAAGCATGGAAGAACCGTTCGCCCCAGACGATGCTGAGTTGCTGGGCCGTCAGGGCCGCGCCGGTGTCCCGAACGATGACCTCGCAGGTGCTCTCGACGGCATGCCGGTCCCCTGCCGTGAGCGTGCCGTACAAGTCCATGAATACGCCGTCGAGGTCCATCACATCCTCCCGCCGAGGCCCCGTCGCTACTTGCCGATGCAGAAGCGTGAGAAGACGCGCCCCAACAGTCCCTCCACGTCCTCCTGACCGACGAGCGTTCCCAAGGCATCGGCGGCCGCGTGCAAGTCGGCCGCAACCAGCTCGGCCTGCGGCAAGTCCTCGTCGCCGCTGACGCCCGCCAGTCGGATGGCCCGATCGAGCGCCTTCGTCGCATCTTGCAGCGCCTGACGATGCTCGGCAACCAGCGCGATGCCGCCGTCATGTCGGGCGACGGGCCGGCCCTGCAACATCGACGCGATGCGGGCGACCAACGCCTCGCAGCCAACGCCGGTCGTCGCGCTCGTCGCAACCACGTCCATCCCCGTCCGGCGGCCTAGGATCTCGATCGCTTCCGCCGTCGAGCCGGCCGGCGTCAAGTCCGCCTTGTTGAGCACCAGCAATCGCGGCACCTCCGGGCCCGCCAGCACATCTGTGTCCGGGGACCCCTCAGGCGGCGGCCTTTTCTCCGACGAGGATGGTTCTTCGGCATGCAACCGCGCCTCCCGTGACGCAGGCCGCGTGATGTCGAGAACGTAGAGCACCATGTCGGCATCACGGATCGCCTGCCGGGCTGCACGCTGCGACTCGGCGCACGGCCCGTCGACGCCCGAGGCCGGCCGCTCGATGTCGCCAGCCAAGCCCGCCATGTCGATCAACAAGCATTCCGTGGCGCCGATTCGCAACGGGGCCGACAGAACGTCTCGCGTCGTCCCCGCCAGAGGCGCGCAGATCGCTCGATCCAAGCCTGTCAGCCGATTCAGCAGGCTCGACTTGCCGACGTTGGGGGAGCCGACGAGCACGACTTGCGGCAACTGCCCCCATCGCTCGCTCCGCAGACCGGCCGCGCGCGTCGCGGCGAGCGCGTCCCGGACGACCGCCAGGCGCCGCTTCAACTCCGCCGCCGTGATGAACGCGACCGGCTCGTCGGCAAAATCAAGCGCGCCTTCGACGAGCGAGAGCAAGTCCGCCAACTCCTCGCGAGCAGCCGACGCCGCCTGCCCCAGCGCACCGTGGAGCAGTCGTTGGGCCGCTTGAAGCTGGAGATCCGACCGAGCGGCAATCGTGCCGGCGACGCCGTGAACCTGGGAGAAGTCGAGCGCGCCGCTGAGGAAGGCCCGGGCCGTGAACTCGCCCGGCTCCGCCCTCCGTGCCCCGCGTCGGAGGCATTCTTCCAACAACCATCCGAGCACCGCCGGCGCGCCAAGCAGATGAAACTCGACGATGTCCTGCCGCGTGTAGCTGCGCGGCGCGAGAAAAAGGTAGGCCGCGACCGGAAGCCGATGCGATCCGACCCGGATGCTGCCCCTAACGTGGCGATTCCCAGACGCCTCGCTCAACCGGATTCCGACGTCCGTATTGGCCTCGAACACGTCATCGCTGATCGCCACCGCATCGGGGCCACTCAGGCGTACGATGCCTCGGACGCCCGCGCCGGGCGGCGAACTGATCGCAACAATCGTGTCCTCCGGGTCCATCAGTCAACGAGGGCTGCGCGGTACGATTAGGACCGCCAGGGATGGCCGGCAGCCTCTTCCTCGTGCTCCCATCGGCTCCGTGCCGATGCTGATTGGGGCACGGTCGCCGGGAGCCCGTGCGGAATCGCCTTGCCCGCTTCATCTACGGTGCAGAAAAGGAACGTGCCGGTCACGACGGTGCGAGGGTCGTCCTTGGGGTGCAGCTTGCGGCCGTCCACGCGGATACCGATCGTGGACTCGCCGACGTAGTCCACGCGGGCCGTCAATTGGATGATCTCGCCCACCGTCGCCGGCGCCCGCATCGACAGGCTTCGGATGGACATGAAAACAATGGAGCGAGCCTCATCAAGGAGGTTGGCCGCGGCGACGTACGCCATCTCAACACACCATTCGACGCATCGTCCCCCGTAGAGCGTCTTGTGGTGGTTCAAGTCCTCGCCTTTGACGAGGTGCGTCGTACTGATGGTCTTGTACCGCGACTCTTGTTCCATGCGCTTGAACAGAACTGGGACAGTCGCCCTCGGCCCTTCGTCTTGCGGAGCGATCAACGCCATCGCCAAGAGCCACGCCCGGCTTAGGCAGACGGTCTGAGCTGCGCGAGACGAAGCTTGGGCGTCCCTACACTTCGCTGCAAAGCAGGCAGTATATCCGACGCCTGCCGGGCCGTCATCGGGTGGCGTTGTGGATCTCCGCCCATTGTCGGACGGTCACCGTCTCGGGACGGCAGTCCGTCGGTATTCGCGCCCATTCCAAGCCTTGCAGCAATCGGCCGGCGTTGGGGGCCTGCCTGACGGTCCAGGTAAGCGTCTTGCGGCGGTGCAGGAAGAAAGAGCGGACCAGGGCCGCGAATTCCTGAAGCTCGCCCGCGGGGACGTCGGCGTCGCGACGCCGGTACAGCAACAGCATCGTTGAATCGACGTTGGGCCGCGGCCAGCCCGCCTCCGGCGGGCCCCGGCAGCCGCGCCAGCCCGGCGTCCGCGTCTGCGAGATGATGCTGACGGGACCGTAATCGGCAGTATCGGGCTCGGCGAGGAAGCGGTCGGCGACCTCCGCCTGCACCGTGAAACAGAATCGCTCCAAGGGAAGCCCGGCGATCAGGAGATTCATCACCAACGAGGTGGCAATATCGTACGGCAGGTTGGCCACAAGTTTCGTCGGGCCGCCCGCCTTGGTCGACGCATCACGCAGGGCGTCAAGAAGCCGTGGCGAGACCTCCGACTTCTTCTCCAGCGCGTCCAGGCACAACAGCTCCACGTTTCCACAATCAACCAGTCGTTCCGCAGCGATGGCCGCAAGCTCCTGATCGATTTCGGCTGCGACGACCCGACCGGCTCGACGAGCCAACAGACCGGTCAGGCAGCCCGTGCCCGCGCCGATCTCCAACACGCAGTCCGCCGGCGTCAGCTCGGCCGATTCGAGAAGCTTCGTCATCAAGTTGCGATCGATCAGGAAATGCTGGCCCAGGCTCTTCTTGGGCTTCAGACCGCGTTCATCGAGCGTCTGCCGCAGTTGGCTCAGCGTTGAGAAAGCACCGCCGTCATCATCCTTTGACATGTCTATGCCTCCCCGTCGAGGCGGCATTATAATCCGCCCGCGCAAGAGTAAACCGGCGACCGAGACCGAGACTCCCGGAGGATGGCCGATGAAGTCGCACGAGGTGCTGCGAGAAGCCGCGGACAAGGTTGGCGTCAAGACGCTGGCCGCGCAACTCCGCGTGAGCTCGGCGTTGGTCTACAAATGGTGCGAGCACGCCGAATCGAGCGATCCCGACGCCAGCGGCACGCGGAACCCCCTCGATCGCATACGGGAGATCGTTGAGTTGACCGGGCACATCCCGCTCGTCAACTGGCTCTGCCACGAGGCCGACGGCTTCTTCGTCCACAACCCGGATCAGCACAGCCGCGACATCGACTCGGACTTGCTCCAGTCGACCCAGCATCTGGTCAAGGCCTTCAGCAACTTGTTGAACGAGGTGAGCGAATCGGTCGCCGACGACGGGGCCATCGACGCACGCGAGGCGGACCGCATCCGGCTGGATTGGGAACAACTGAAGACGACGGCAGAAACGTTCGTCGTGGCGTGCGAGCGCGGCGTCTACCGCAAGCGCCCGCCGGGCCGAAGCTGATACGCCGCCGGGAGCGGACCGACAAGGACGTGAGCTGCGTCGCCGAGGGCAATCAGCCGATATCAGAGCAGACGAGATCATGGCAAGGCGTCCTTTCGAGAAACGAGGTGCAGCCGCCAGAGCGGGGAGGCCGGCCAACGACAGAAGCCGCGCGGTGCGGTGCACGCTGGCCGGCCTCATGCTGCTGATGGCTGCCGCATTTGGTGCGTTTGGGATAACCGGGTGCAGCGATGCAGCGGGCGGCGGAAACCCTGAGAAACGGATGTATCTCTCCGATGGCCAGTTCTCTCAGGGCTACAAGGACGGAAAAAGCGACGCCGAGACTTCCTGGACCGACGTGAGCTCCGGCTGGATGTGGCTCTGGATGACCGAAGCGGAATACCAGAAGGGATACGACCAAGGCTGGAACGACGGGCGGCAAGTCAAGAAGCTCAGTCCGTCAAAGCCGCAATCCGGCGTTTCGACGCAGAAGAAGACGTCGCAGTAGGCAGGCAGCCGATGCTGAGACTTGACCGGCTCGCCTTCTCCAGGCACGACCACGGAAGCCTGCGGCGGGCGATTGACGCCGAGGTTTGACCAGCCGTCCGCCTTCTTCGAGTACGGCTGCAGAAGCTTGCGGCCAGTTGTGAGCACCCGATCCGGCGTTGGCGCTCATCGTGTCGCCGCATTCGATTGCGACACGCCGCGAGCGGCTGTCATCCGATCCAGCGAGTATGCGAGGTTAGCATGACGATCCTGATCGAAGACGATAAGGGCATCCCCGTCGTGAAGCCCAAAGGTGATCTCACGGCGAGGACTGAAATCGAGTTCGCCGAGGCCGTCCATCAGCTCCTGGGGCGAGACGAGCCGCGCGTCGTGATTGACCTGAGCGCGGTCGGCATGGTCAACTCGTCCACGCTCGGCGATCTTGTCAAGCTGACGGCCCAGGCGAACACGCTTTGAGGGCGAATCATCCTGGCCAACCCGCCGCCGTTCGTCAGCGACGTGCTCAAGACGACGAAGCTCGACAAGTTCTTCGACGTAGCGGCCTCGTCGGCCGATGCGGTCGCGACGCTCGCCAAGCAACGATCGACGCGATAGGGTAGTCGCGCGGGACCGCTGCCTCACGATCATTTTGCGGACGGGTGCTCCGCGCCCGCTTCGATTACGGCGTCGGCCGCGGCCCGGCGATGCACGATTCGAGTCAGCGCGCGAACGACACGTCTATGCTCCCGACGGTGACCACGCCGATGCCATCCGCGATATCCCACGGCAAACGGACAAGAAGGCTGATCCTCCTACTCATCACAGCAGCGGCGGCCGTGCGCGTCTGCAGCGCGGCCACGCTACCCTGCATCAGTCGCGACGGGGTGTTCTTCGCCCAATTCGCCGAGCAATTGGAAAGGGATCCCATCCCCGCCATGCGGGCGCAGACCAAGCAGCCAGGCTACTCGGCGCTGCTCCTGGCGGTGCATCGGCTCGGCGGAGCAAGCCTTTCAGACGACCCCGCCCTGGCATGGGAGCGGTGCGGCCTGCTGCTTTCCATCATGGGAGGGATCGCCGGCGTCTGGCTCGTCTATCGCGTCACGAAGGCCCTGTTCAACGAGAAAACCGGCCTGCTCGCCGCGCTCATGGCCGTGTTCTGGCCGCAACACGTCGAACTGTCGGGCGACGTGCTGTCCGACGCGCCGCACCTGGCGGTATACCTCGGCTCGCTGCTCGCGGGATTGGCGGCGTTTCGCGACAGGCGATGGGCTTGGCTCGTCCTGTGCGGTATGCTCGGAGGGCTCGCGTACCTGATGCGACAGGAAGGCATGGGCGCCCCCATCGCCGTGGGCGTCTGCCTCCTA
>CAZERK010000128.1:0-8702 GCA_964514515.1 uncultured Planctomycetaceae bacterium | reverse complement strand
GTCGACGTCCAGCTCGTACGGATGCAGATAGAGGACCGCAGGCCGACCGCCATGATTGACCCCGCGAATCATGCGTCGAGCGACCGGCCCCGGAAGCAGGCGGAAGTAGCCGCCCCCGGCGACGGGCCAGTTTCGGCCCAGGCATCGGACCGTCGCGAGCGGGCATTCGATCAAGTCGCAGTCCGGCCAACGATGGAAGCCGCGCGGCGCGTCCGGGATGCCGTACCGCCGGTGCCGGATCGGGAAGATGCTCGAACTGTACTTGAAACCGAGCTTCGAGAGGATGGGCCCGGCCCACCGCGTCCGCTGAACGATGCTGAAGGCCGGCGCCCGATAGCCGATCGGCGGCTCGCCGATCAGCCCGTTCAGCACCTCGATGCTTCTCGCCGCGTCCGCCTCGAATCGGCGAGGGCTGATTTCGGTCAGCAGCTCGTGTCCGTGGCCGTGCGAGGCGATCTCGTGACCGGCCGCGTGAACCTCGCGAACGAGGTCCCCGAATCGCTCAGCAACCTTCGTCAAAACAAAGAACGTCGCGCGCACGCCATGCCATCGGAGGATTTGCAGGCAGCGCCGCGTATTCAGGACGACGCGATGCGTGACCTCGTGGTCCGGTCCCAGCACGGCAATCGGCCAGTCCTCCAGGTCGATGGTCAGGACGTTCGCGACGGGCGCAGGCCCCTCCGGCGGCGCCAACCAATCATCCGTGCTCGGCGGTGATTGGAGCGTTGGCTGCCCGGCCTGCAGCGCAGACGGAACCTGACTGACTCTGGCAAGATGCATGGTCGCTCAACCCATACATCGGCCGGATTCAATTCGAGAAACGACCAACTCATGGAGAAGCTGGCAAGAAGGCCGACGCATCCTCAAGAAGAACAGGGTGTACGCGGCGGCCGGTCGCGGCGGGATGGTATCGGTCCGTTACGACCGCCAAAGCGTCGCGCCGCTCAGGCGTTCGCGATGGACGATGCGGCGGAGATCGCCGCTGTTGAGAATGCGGATGTCGGCGATGCCGTACTTCATCATCGCCAGCCGCGTCAGGCCCAGGCCGAAGGCGAAGCCGGTATACTCCCGCGGGTCGATCCGGCCGTGGCGCAGCACGTTGGGATGGACCATCCCGCACGGGAGGACCTCGATCCAACCGCTTCGCTTGCACGTCGGGCAGCCCTTGCCCTCGCAAATCTCGCAGGACATGTCCAACTCGAAGCCGGGCTCGACGAACGGGAAGAAGCCCGGCCGCAGCCGGACCTTCACGTCGCGACGGAAGACCTCCCGCAGCAGCAGCTTCATGAACGCGATGAGGTGCGCCACCGAGATGTCCTTGTCGATGAGCAGCCCTTCCAACTGGAAGAACGTGTTCTCGTGCGAGGCGTCGATGGCCTCGTAGCGGAAGCATCGGCCGGGCGCGATCACGCGGAGCGGCGGACCGAACCGCTGCATGGCGCGCACCTGGCAGGGGCTCGTATGCGTGCGAAGCAGCCAGCCGCCGCCGGTCGGGTCCCGTCGCGCGTCGGGCGTCATCCAAAACGTGTCCTGGGTGTCGCGTGCCGGGTGCATCGCGGGGATATTGAGGGCCTCGAAGTTGAAATACTCCGTCTCCATCTCCGGCCCGCTGACGACCGCGAAACCCAACCCCGTGAAGATTCGCTCGACCTCGCGCTGGACGGCCGTCACGGGATGCAGCGAGCCGCGCAGCGTAATCGGCGGCGGCAGCGTGGCGTCGAAGACGGCCGCCTTCTCGCGATCGCCGGCGACCTCCGCCTGACGGAGACGCCGCTCGGCTTCCGTGAAGAGTCGCTTGACGCTGTTCTTGGTCTGATTGATTGCCTGCCCAGCCGGCCCCCGCTGTTCCGGGGGGAACTGCTTGATCGTCTTGAGGGCCTCGGCCAACGGGCCCTTGGTCAGTTTCGTCTCGGCAGACCGCAAGGCGTCGAGCGATGCCGCCGCTTGGGCCGCTGCGTTCGCTTCCTTCTCGATTCCAGCCAACACGCTTTGAAGTTCGTCGAGGTCCATGTTTCCCTACTGCCGCATCCCTACGCGGCGAACCCGTTATCCATAAGAGGCGGCAGCCGCGACGGTATTCGCAGCGGCCGGTCCGCCGCCGCGGATCGGCCGTTTCGTCCTGGCCCGGCTGAGCAGCATAATTGTCTGGCGTGCGGCACCGGGCCGCTTCGGTAGCGTCGGCCCCCTGCGACCGACGCCCAGGTCAACAGAGCCGCATCAGCGAACTTGCATCGCCCACGGGAAGGCGACGCGCGGCACAAGCGGGCGTCGCAGTTACTTGCGTCGGCCGTCCCGGCGCGCCGGGAACGCTACATACCGCGCGGCTGCAAGAAGCCGCATAGCGCTGCTCTGCCATGCTATGTTGACGGCCGCGGGCCGCATCCGCAAGCGCGGCGCAGGAGCCTACCACCGCTTTGCGGGGCATTGCATTCTCGCAATCAGAGCCGTCGAGATGGAACGGGGACGGAGAACGGAAGCCGGCTCACAAGATAAGCATCGCGTCGCCGTAACTGTAGAACCGATAGCCTTCCGCCACGGCCGTCTGATAGGCCGCCAGGATGGCGTCCCGCCCTGCAAAAGCGCAGACGAGGGCCAGAAGCGTGCTGCCCGGAAGATGGAAGTTCGTAAGCAGTGCGTCAACCGCGCGGAAGTCATACGGAGGATAGATCAATAGATCGGTCCAGCCGCCGCCGGCCCGCAGTTCGCCGTCCGCGATGCAGGATTCGAGCACGCGCACGCTGGTTGTGCCGACGGCGATGATCCGTCCGCCGCGCGACCGGGCGTGACAAATCGCCACGGCGCTCGCCGACGGGAGATCGTACCGTTCGCTGTGCATTCGGTGGTCGGCCAGGTCGCTCACCTCGACGGGTTGAAACGTCCCCAGCCCCACGTGCAGGACAACCTCGGCGACGGCGACGCCTCGGGCGCGAATCTCCTCCAGAAGGTCCTTCGTGAAAGGCCTCCCGGCCGTCGGCGCCGGAATCGCCCCAGGCTCGCGGGGGTAGACCGTCTGGTAGCGGTCCCGGTCGGCCCTGCTTATCGCAGCGTCGCCGTCCTCGCGTATCGCATCGCCATCGGCCTCGCGCATCGTCGCGCTATCGGCTTCGCATGACACCGCATCATCGCCCTCGCGTGCCGACATCCCGTCGGACCCGTGCATCGTTGCGCCGCGTGCCTCGCGCTTGGCGGCCCCGTCGCCCTTGCGTATCGCCGCGCCGTCGGGCGCCTCGCGACGGATGTAGGGAGGCAACGGGGCTGAACCGATCTGCTCCAACACGTCTGAAGCTGAGTCGGGCGGATCGATCGTCACCTCGCATGCGCCTCGCTCTCCGCGCCGGCACAGCGTCAGGGTCCATCGCGCACCGCCGATCGCAAGCCGTTCGCCTTCCTTGATACGAGCGACGCCCGCCAGCAGCACGTTCCATCGCCCGGGGCCGTTCTCGCTGACGAACAGTCCCGCGATCTTCCCGCCCGTCGCGCGTCGGGCGACGAACTTGGCCGGCAGCACGCGCGTCGCGTTGATGACCAGGCAGTCGCCGTCTCGCAGGTATTCGGGAAGCCGTCGGATGACGCGATGCGCGATCCGGCCCGTCCGGCGGTCGAGCACCAGCAGCCGTGCAGCGTCACGCGGTTGGCACGGCTGTTGAGCGATCCGCTCCGGCGGGAGATCGTATTGAAGTTCCGAGAGCTTCACGGTCGCAGTCCAAGAAGACGCCGGCATCTCCCGCTCGCAACTGCGTCGCGGCTGCACGACGCTGAGTACGCGAGCAGGTGTTCAATGCTGTAGCGTGGGAGGAGGCGGCCGGCAAGGGCCGATTCGGTGAGCCTCGCTGCACTCGGACCGCTTCTACTGAGAGAGCAGGATCTCCATGAAGACGGCGATGTCGCCGCCGTCGGCCGTTCCGTCAGCGTTGACATCGGATCGCAACAGAGGGCCTGGCAGAAGCGACTCTCCCGGCGGGACGAGCAAGACCGCAACGAACGCGGACAGGTCGTCCATGTCCACGTCCCCGTCGCCATCGACGTCGCCGGCGATCGTGACGCCGCGGTAGAGATGGACCCAGCCGTCCCCGGCGCCGACCAGCAGGTCCGTCAGGCCGTCCTCGTCCCAATCGCAACTGAAGGGCCGAGACCTGCCGGCACGGGGAGGTCGATCTTCGCGCCACCCGTCTC
Source organism: uncultured Planctomycetaceae bacterium (assembly GCA_964514515.1). Taxonomy (GTDB): domain Bacteria; phylum Planctomycetota; class Phycisphaerae; order UBA1845; family UTPLA1; genus CAZERK01. The sequence goes on along the minus strand of CAZERK010000128.1, from coordinate 4,529 downwards.
CACGAACAACGCATCTGTCTTCCAGAAAACAAACGTGGGAACAGAGAAACCCGGCACGACGATGGGATTGCCGCCCGCCGCGACGTACTCCGCCGGGGAGAGATCCAAATCCGCCCGCGCGCCGGCGCCAAGACCAACGAGGACCGCGATGCCTGAACAGACTCGGATGGAGTGGACCGCTCGCTGCCAAGCGGAGGCCTGGCCGCTCATGGCATATCCATCCCCCTCCCCCTCTACGATGACGGGCGGCTCGCTTTTCCGGCTACCGGCGCCCCAGCGACGCCGAAGCGAACCGGGCGTCGTCGAGCCGGTCCTGGCGTACCCGGTGCTTAACGGCCGACGCCAGCGTCTGCGCTGCCGCGCCGCCCAAAGCTGCAGACCCACCACGATACGCGCACGATATACCGCCCCACGTCTCGTCCCCCGACCGTTGGCGAAGGCTGACCGACATCGCGAGCGGTCGTCTCGAAGACGAGCAACTCGTGTCACGGCAGATGCTTGCGGCAATAGGCCGCTCGCACAGCCACTATCGTTCAGCGCATTACATTCGAAACTCACCGCTCACTACATCCCTGGCCGAAGCTAACGGCCATTTCGGGGGCTATCAGGGCTTCGTGGGGCGGAACGCCTTCGTCAGGGGCAGCAAACGCCCCGCCGTCTCGCCAGTCTCCCCGTTCGCGGAACACCGGAAGACGAGAATCCGAGCAGTTCTCCAACCGCTACGACAGCCGGTGCTCGAGCGAATCTAACTGCCCAACCTATTGGCGATTGCGCACGAATGACGATATTATGGGGAGCGCGTTCTCAGGGCTGACAGAAGCCCTTCGGGGGCAGGAGGCCGTGCTGGAGCCACGGTCCTGCGAAGCAGCGAGCGGCATGGAGGCTGACCTAACGCATGATCCTTAAGAAGCTTACGGCTACGGGTTTCAAGAGTTTCGCCGACAAGACCGAGTTTGACTACGGTCCCGGCATCACGTGCATCGTCGGGCCGAACGGCTGCGGCAAGTCGAACGTCGTCGACGCTTTCAAATGGGTGCTGGGCGAGCAATCCGCAAAGAGCCTCCGCGGCCGGCAGATGATGGACGTCATCTTCAACGGCTCCGGTACGCGGAAGAGCTCCGGCATGGCCCAGGTCGAGCTGACGTTCGACAACTCCGACCATCGGCTGCCGACCGACCAGACGGAGGTTGTCGTCTCCCGGCGGCTCTATCGCTCCGGCGAGAGCGAGTATCTGCTAAACAAGCAAGTCTGCCGCCTCAAGGATATCCGCGAGTTGTTCCTGGATACGGGCGTCGGCGTGGACGCGTATAGCCTGATCGAGCAGGGCCGCGTGGACGGGCTGCTCCAGGCGAATCCCTATGACCGTCGGCAGATCTTCGAGGAAGCGGCGGGCATCAGCAAATACAAGGTCCGCCGGAAGGAAGCGCAGCGGCGGCTCGAGCGCGTCAATCAGAATCTCCTGCGCGTGCAGGACATCGTGGAAGAGGTGGAGAAGCGTCTGCGAAGCGTGAAGCTCGCGGCCGGGAAAGCTCGCAGCTATCAGGCCGCCTCGCAGCGCTTGCGTGAGCTGCGCAGTCGTTATGCGTTGGCGGAGTATCACCGTCTGCGCGTCTCGCGCGACGGATTCGAGCACGAGACCGGCCGCCTGAGCGACGCCGTAACGGGCTTTCGCACGAGCCTGTCGGAGATCGATGCTCGAACGAGCGAAGCCAACGTCCGCATCGGCGAGTTGGAGGCCGAGCAGACGCGCGTCGAGAACCGCCTGCTCACCGTGCAGTCGCAGATCAGCGCCCATGAAGAGCGCATCGCCGCCGCGGAGCGGCGGATCGTCGATCAGTCGGACCTGTTGAATCGTTCGCGGGAACGCCTCGCCAGCTTCGACGAGCAGGCCGCGGCGCTCGATGCTCGAATCGCCCAGCAGACGCAGGAAGCGGAAGCCGCCCAACGAAACCTGTTCGACGTCCACGAAGAACTGTCGGCGCTGACGGAGGAGGATCGAACGAGGACCGCGGAGTTGACATCCGCGCGGCAGCGGCTCGAGGACGAGAAGGCCGGCATCATCGATCTGCTGCGGCGGACCAGCCATCTGCGAAACGAAATCCAGGGACTGAACCTCCAGCACGAGTCGCTCCAGCAGCAGAAGGCGAAGCTCGACGAGCGCGACGCGCAGATTGCCGGAGAACTGGCCGAAGTCCTCGCGCGGCAGCAACAGTTGCAAAGCCGGCGTGAAGAAATCCTCCGGTTGATCGCCGAACAGGAACAGAAGCTCGGCGAAACCAAGGCCCGAGCGGCCGATCTTGCCCGGCAGCGAGCGATGACGGTCGATCAGCTCGCGGCGGCGAAGGAGTACCGCAGCGGGCTGGAGAGCCGGCGGCAGGTGCTCGCGGAGATGGACCGTCGCCACGAAGGCCTCCTGGCCGGCGCCCGAGAAGTCCTGGAACGTCGCGACGCCGACCCGGCCGGCGGTACGTTCAGCTACGTGCGGGGCGCGGTCGGCGAAATCTTCGAGGCGGACGTGGCGCACGCCAGCATCGTCGAGGCGGTCCTGGGCATTCACGAGAAGCATCTCGTCGTCGACCGTCGCGACCAACTGCTGGCGGATCGCGAGGCGTTGGCGGAGTTGAGCGGGCGGATTCAGGCGTTCTGCCTGGATTGCACGCCGCCGGCGCGGGGCGGACCCGACTTGGCGGCGCAGGAGGGTGTCATCGCCAGTCTGCTCGATTGGGTTCGGTATCCGGATGACTGCGAGCGGCTGGCGCGGCATCTGCTCGGCCGCACGTACGTCGTGGAGTCGTTGGACGATGCTCGGCGACTGGCGGCGATCGACCCGACCGGCGCGCGCTTCGTGACGATGGAAGGCGTCGTCTGGGATCCCGACGGACGGATCGGGCTCGGCTCGTTGGGCAGCGACAGCGGCATGATCAGCCGTCGCAGCGAACTGCGCGAGATGGCCAAGCAGTTGGAGGAGGTCGAGCAGCGAATCGCCGCGCTCGCCCAGCAATCGGAGCAGTACGACAACGAGGCGGCGCATTTGCAGACGGTCCAGCAGGAGTTGCAGCAGGCCGTCTACGAAGCCAACACGCAACGCGTCCAGACAGAGGCCGAGCTGTCCGGGGTCGAGAAGACGGTTCGCGGGTTGAGCCAAGAACGGCCTCTCATCGCGTCGGAGGTCGCCGTCCTTGTGGGCCGGTTGCAGGAGACGCAAGCGAAGGAGACGGTCAGTCGGCAGACGCTCGTGCAGCTCGAGGACCGCAGCAGCGAAAGCGAACAGATGGTCGTTGAGCTTCAAGGCCGTGTGGATGCGTTGACCGCCGATCGCGCGAGCCTAAGCGAGCGCATCACGACGGCGAAGGTCCGAGCCGGCGAATGGAGCCAGCGCAAGGCGGCGGTCGCCGAATCGCTGGCTGAATCTCAGGCGGCTCGCGGGCAGTTGGCGACGAACCGTGAGAAGGCGACGCGCGACGTGGAGGAGGCGCGAGAGCGGATCGAGCAATCTCGTTCGCAAACGCAGTCGGATCGCGAGACGTTGGCGGCTCTGTCCGTCGAGCACGAGGCGCTGACCGGTCGTTCGAGCGGCCTGCGCGGGCAACGCGACGATCTGAGGGCGGCGATCGAGCAGCACGCGGTGGAGGCTCGCCGGCTGCGAGGCGATCTGGAACAGGCGGAGTCGCGGCTCCATGAGCAGGAAATGAAGCTCCAGGAGGCCCGCGTTCGGGTGGAGGATCTGGCTGCCGGTATCGCGGAGGCGCTGGAGGCCCAGTACGCGACGTACGTGCCGGACCGCGAGCAGGACTGGCCTGCCGTCGAGGCCGAGATCGAGGAGCTTCGGCAGAAGATCGAACGGCTGGGCAACGTCAACCTCGACGCGATCAACGAGCAGGCGGAGCTGGAGACGCGGTTGACGTTCCTCACGAGCCAACTCGATGACTTGCGTACGAGCGAACGGCAGTTGATCAGCCTGATCGAGCGACTCAACGAAGAATCAAAGCAACGGTTTATCGAGACGTTCACGGCCGTGCAGGAGCATTTCACGTCGCTGTTCCGCAAGCTCTTCGGCGGCGGCAAGGCCGAACTGATCCTCATGGATCCCAACGACGTGTTGGAGTGCGGCATCGAGGTGACCGCGCGTCCGCCCGGCAAGGAGCCGCAGAGCATCAGCCTGTTGAGCGGCGGCGAGAAGACCCTGACCGCGATCGCCCTGCTGCTCGCTGTCTTCCGCAGTCGACCGTCGCCCTTCGTGTTGCTGGACGAGGTGGACGCGGCCTTGGACGAGGCGAACAACGTGCGGTTCAACCACGTCATCCAGGAGTTCGCCAAGCAGTCCCAGTTCGTGGTCATCACGCACTCGAAGCGCACGATGAGCATGGCCGACGCCATCTACGGCATCACGATGCAGGAGGCCGGCGTCTCGAAGCGCGTCAGCGTGCGGTTCGAGGAGGAGACGCACCAAGCCGTTGCCTAAATCACCGTGCGCGATCGTGCGACGCAGTTGGTAGCGGCCGAGCTCCCGCTCGGCCGTTGCGGAGCAC
>CAZERK010000127.1:3893-8702 GCA_964514515.1 uncultured Planctomycetaceae bacterium | reverse complement strand
GCTTGCCGTCCTTGTCCAGGACCAGCCAGGCCCAACCGCTGCCGAACCGCGTGGCCGCTGCGTTGGAGAACTGCTCCTTGAAGGTGTCGAAGCTGCCGAATGTCGTCTTGATCGCGTCGCCGATCTTGCCGCCGCTGCCGCCGCCCGCCTTGGGGCCCATGATCTCCCAGAAGATGTTGTGGTTGACGTAGCCGCCGCCGTGGTTGACGACGGCCTGGCGGATGTTCTGCGGTACGGCGCTCAAGTCCTTGAGAATCTCGACCGCCGACTTGCCAGCCAACGCCGACTGGCCTTCCAGGGCCTTGTTGAAGTTGTTGGTGTAGGCGGCGTGATGCTTGTCGTGGTGGATTTCCATCGTCCGGGCGTCAATATGCGGCTCCAACGCGTCGAACGGATACGGCAGGGGGGGAAGCTCAAAAGCCATGTTGCTCTCCTTGAAGATACTAAGCGGAGTCTTGAGTTCTTTTTCGGACCGAACCTGGGGGAATCTAGTCGCGCCGAATGGCAAGGTCAAGCCGATCGCGCGGGCATCTCTCCAGCGGGAGGCCGTCAAGAGGGGGGTATGGGACATCGCTGTAGGGCCGTCGTCGAGGCGCGACCGTGCATGTCGCGTTTGATCCCGATTGCGTGTGGGCGACATCCGAGGCGACTTGGCGTGCCCCGGGTGGACCAGGCGCCCGACGAGGCACTGCAGCCGCGCCGGACTCGCCATTGGAGGGCAGGATCGATTGCGTCCATGCGGCGAGGCGTGGACTGCGCTGCCAATCGCGGCCTATGATTAGGTGACGAGGCAGGACTGCATGCTTCGTCTGACGGGGGAGTTACGCGACTTCATACGAGTTTTCGGACGACAGCCTTCAACATGCGCGGGGGCGAGATGCAAGAGCCCAGGGGCGATCAAGGCTCGGAGCGAGAGCAGAAGCCGGCGCAAACCGGCTCGAGCGACCCGCTCGGACCGCGCGCGCCGGCCAAGTACCCCGGTCTGCCAACCGGAACCGGTCTGGGCAAGTATCGCATTCTCGAACGTATACGCGCCACGCACAACGCCGTCGTTTACAAAGGACGGGACAACCTGCTCGACCGGCTGGTCATCATCAAGCAGATGTTGCCCACGTTGATCGATAATCCCGTCGCGTGCGGCCTTTTTCGTCGAGAGGCGCAGTTCCTCGCGGCGATTCCCCGGGAGGCGCGGCACATCATCGGCATCCATGAGCTGATCGAGGATCAGCAAGGGCTCTTTATCGTCGAGGAGTACATCCACGGGCGGTGGCTGGAGAACCTGATCGCGAAGCGGTTGGGTGACGAGCGTTCAGCGGTCCGCCTCTTGAAAACCGCCGCCCAGGGGCTTCGCACGCTGCACGCCCTGAACATCGTTCACCGCGGGCTTTGCCCGGGTGATATCATCGTCAGCGACCGTCAGGCGGCGAACATCGTCGGCATGGCGACCGCGGCGCACGAGGGCGACCTGTCGCCCCCGCCGATCATCTACCCGAAGTATGCGGCCCCTGAATTGCTGCAGGGCGAGGAGTATGACAGCCGGGTCGACCTCTATGCCCTTGGCATGTGCGTCTATGAGTATTGTGTCGGCCGCTTGGCGCTTCATGCGCACTTCGGCAAGGTTCTGAACGAGCCGGCGCGCGCGATTGACTTCTGGGAGCAATGGCACCGCGATTTAGGCCGCGCACTGCCCGACGCCAGCCGGTTGAACCCGCAGGTGCCGACGGCCTTGTCCTTGATCCTGCGAGGCATGACGGCCAAGCCGGTCGACAGCCGGTTTGCGACGATCGAGCAGGTCCTGGACGCCGTGGCCACGCAACTCGAACGGCCGGAACGGGCGGCGACGCTGCTGACCCACTCGCGCGAGCCCCGCCCCGCTCTCGGTGGACCGTCGCAGTCCGGGCGCATGATGCTGCCTGGACCGATGATGCCGTCCGTCCACGGCGTGCCCATGGCTCCGCTGTCGCGGCCCGTGTTCCGAACCACGACGCAGACGATTCGGCAGGATTTGCCGCCCTCCGGTGGGCGTGAAGAGCCGCGGCGTCGCGAGGTGCGACCTGCCGCGCGGGGTGCGGCCGATCAGCGGGCGATCGTTCCGCATCCGCGTTTGCATGCGCGGCCCCAGATTCGCCCGCGGTCCAGGCCGATCCAGGCAGAGGTGATTCCCACGCCGAAGGACGTGGAGGAGGTACATAGGCCTCGTCCGCGAACGCTGGCTTGGGTGGCCGTCACGGTCCTGTTCCTCGCCTCCGTTGGGGCAGGCGGTTTCTTGCTGTGGTACTACCAGTTGGGGCCTGGTCAGACGCATCCGATTGAGCGCGTCGTGGCGGAAGGGGTCCATGCGTACGAAGCGGGACGGTACGAGGAGGCGGAGGGCCTCTTGCATGAGGCGTCGCTGATGGCGGTGAGCGGCGATCGCTTCGTCCGCCTGCGCGAGCAAGCGATTCGGTGGCTTCTGATGATTGAGGCGCGGAAGGCTCTGGCGAAGGGCGATTTCGACGGTGCGCAGATTCGCGTGCGGGAAGCCCAGAAACTGGGCGCCGTTCCCGCAAAGCTGGCGGAAATCCAGGAGCTCATCTGGTTGAAGAAGGACGCTCACCGGCTCATGAATCAAGGCAAGGAAGCCATCGCGCGCGGCGATTATGCAGAAGTTGAGCTTCACCTCGCGGAGTACGCCGAACGGGCGAAGGCGGCCGGCCTGAATCCCACGGAGTTGGAGGATCGCCTGCGGCAGTCGAGGCAGGATGCCGGATACCGCGCCGCCTTAAAGCGGGCTGAACAGGCCTTGGCGCAAGGGGATTTCGACCGCGCGATGCAGGCGTGCGCCGAGGCCGAGCAGATCATGGACACGATGGAACTGCGGGCGCTGGCTCGGCGCGCCGTGGAGGCCAAGCGCCGCGCGGAGCTCGTCGTCGAGGGCGACCGCGCGATGGTCGATCACGATTACGAGCGAGCCGCCGCTTGCTTCGAGAGAGCCTCAGAGATCGACGTGACGGCGGAGCTGGAGAAGAAGGTCCGCACGGCGCAGGCCTACCTGCACCTTCAAGCCGCCGAGGCGGCCCTCGATCGCGGCGACCTGTTGGGGGCCGAGCAAGACCTGAACAGCTCGCTTTGGAAGTCGCCGACCGACGAGGCGGAATTGCGTCTGCAGCGCATGAAGCCGGCATTCGACGCGGCGAGGTTGGCGCAGAAAGCGGACCGCGCCGTCGAGGAGGGCCGATTGGAGGAGGCCGAGCGGCTCTATCAGGCGGCGCTGCCCCGCCTGCCGGCTCCGGCTGATGACCGCGTACGTATGAAGATCGAGCGCACGCGCTGCTTGGCGGCTGTCCAACGCGGCGAACAGGCCGCATCTCGAGGCGATTGGGACGGCGCCCTGCATGCCTACGAACAGAGCCAGCGATGCGGGCGCAACCCTGAGGTCGAGAAGGTCATCGCTCGGATTCGGCAGAAGCTCATCGCCACGACGGAGCCGTCACAAACCGGCCAAGCGGGTTCCCTCTCTCCGTAGTCGGCACGCCCTGCAGGCGACTCCATCGCGTGATCTTCTGCGAGACAACCTCAGCACGTGAGCGGCAAGCCGGCCGTGCGTTGGGAGCCGAGGCGACTCGGCGCACGGCGATCGACAAGCGGCGGGCGATGAAAGCGTCGCCGCGGGTGCGGCATTCTGCCGACGGCCGGCATCAGATCTTGATCGGCGCCATCCGACGGTTCTCAATCGTGACGCAGCCCGTTCCGACGTGCAGGCGCATCGTGCGACTGATCGAGTCGCCGACGTGCTCGCCGTCGATGAGCACGCCGTTCTTCCAAAAAATCTTGCGGAGCATCACGTAGTTGTGCTTGCCGATGTTCATCTGCTCGCTCGTGTTGAACAGAGACGATCCGCCCGCCACCTTGATCATCAATCGCTTTTTGGACGCCCCCAGCGCGTAGGCGGACTTGAACAACAGCGGGATGCCCGTATCCGCGAAGACGGCGGGGTTCATCTTCGCTCGTTCCGGCGCAACGCTGGAACTCGATAGCATGTAGTGAAGAAGGCCGCCCACAAACGCCTGCGGATCCCAGATGGCGACGCCGATGCAGCTTCCGAGGGAATAGGTGACGAGTTCCGCATCCGGGTTGTTCGTGACTTTGCAGTCACCGATGTCAACGATGAACGTGTTCCCCATTCGTCGTGCTTCCCCCCATCGGCTCTTTGCGCTCCTCTGTCTGCCCCGGGTGCTCAGCGTGTCTTCAGTATGCCGGTTGGCCTGCGTTCAAGATGGACCGATCTCCTTCGCCCCTGCTCGACCTCGCGGCTCCTTGGCCGATTCCGTCCTCCGTCTCGCTGTCTTGGTCAACCACGTGCCAACGAGTCCACGCTCAGCCAGTCGACGAGGCTGCCGATGCCGGCGACGACGCGGTCGCACCATCTTTCGAGGAAGTCGTCCGGCAGATTCTGGTCCAACGGGATGTTCTCGCTGGCGGCCAACGCGCGGGCGCCATCGAAGTCGACGTAGGACAATCGTGCGGTCAGTTCGCTGCGCGGCCGGCCGAACGGCGCGCCGCTGAGGAGGGCGACGCCCTTGTCCGCCAACAGGCGGCTGCACAGTGCCGCCCCCGTCGCGATCCCCCGAGCAGCCAACCGCTCCGCGAGGGGCGAGAAATCCAGGAAGAGATAGAAGGCGCCGTCCGGCTTATGAACCTGCACGCCCGCCTCGGAGAGCTTCTGCAAAGAGAACCGGGCCAAGGCGGCCAAAATCCGTCGGGCGTGCCACAGATATCGCTCGATCTGCACGCCGCCGCGAAAGGCCCGAACCGCTGCGTGCTGGATCG
>CAZERK010000127.1:0-3883 GCA_964514515.1 uncultured Planctomycetaceae bacterium | reverse complement strand
TAGGTCTCGCTGGCGGCGGCGGCGATGGCTTCCAGGAGCCAGTCCAGCGTGGGCGGAAACGAGAACGTGCCGAGACGCCATCCGCCTGCCCCGCACCATTTCGACAGGCCGGAGCTGATGATCGTCCCTTCGGGATAGAACCGGCCGATCGAGACGTGATCGGCCGCGTGGTGCAGTTGCCCGTAAATCTCGTCGGACAGGACGATCATCTGGAACCGTCGGGCGATCTCCGCGATCTCCTGCAACTCCGACGCCTGATAGGTGATGCCGGAGGGGTTCGCCGGGTAATTGAGAACGAGGAGGCGAGGTCGATAGTCGTCCTGGACCAACTCGATGGACCGGAGAAGCTCCTGTGGGGCCAGTTTCCATTGGTGTTCGTATTGCGTATGGATGAGGCTGACGCGGCGTCCGATCAACTTCGCTTGCGGCAGGTAGGAGACCCAGCAAGGCGTCGGAATCAGGATTTCGCCGTAGAAGACGAGTTGGAGCAGAAACATCAGCTCCTTCGAACCCGGGCCAACGATGACCCCATCCGCTTGGACGTTGACCAAGTCCTTCGTGTGATGGAATTCCGCAACGGCGTCGCGCAGGGCCGGCAGGCCCTTGACGGGCAGGTAGTCCTTCTCGGTCGCGGCTTGTCGCAGAGCCTCGACGATCGGTATGGGGACGGGAAAAGGCGATTGTCCCACCCCGAAATCGTGGATGGGTTTGCCTTCCTGGCGGAGCCTTCGGCACGTGTCCTTGATACTCAAGGTGGCCGATTGGCCCAGCCCTCGAACGTTGAGATTCAGGCTGACCGGCTTGGTGGCGTTCATGCGAACTGCGTGCTCCGGCGTTGCGCTGCCTTGGACGATCACGGGGGCAGACGCCCGCCCTCTCGTCCTCGTCCAGATCGGCAAGATGTTGACGCTACACAATCACTCATAGCCTCGTCAACCCGCGGAGACCGGCCAGGGCGCGTGGGGAAGGCGTGTCAGACTGATATTATTGGGAGTTGCAGGCCGGGCGAGCGGCATCGGGGAGTCGGGCTGTCCGCCGGGTGGGCGGCAGCGGAGCGTCGGGGAGCTTTGCTGGTGCGAGATTCCCATCTCGCACCCCGTGGCGGCGGGATTCCGGTCCCGACGGATGCGGGAAGAGATTCCCGCAGGAACAGACAGGTGCGAGAATCCCGGCGCGCCGGGACTCGCACCAGCGGTATCGAGAACGAGGCTGCGAGCGGGTCACGCCGCGAGGGCTTGAACGGGCGCTTCGCGGACGAGGTTGACGTTGGGACGTCGCGTCATCCAGACGCTCTTCTGGCACGTTAGCAGGGCGTACGGCCAGATCCACCACAACAGGAACGTGGAGTAGAAGGCGTAAGGAATAGCGAACACCGCGTCCGTGGTGCGCTCTCGAATCGCACAGAAGACAATCGTCAGGAATGAGCCGAGGACGCATGACGCAAGCAGCTTCAGACCGAAGACGGTCGGCAGGAGCATGGCCAGCAACAGGGCACAGACAAGGAACGGATAGGGCAGGAACAGGCCCAGCGCGGCCATGATGAAGTTGAACCGAATTCCCGTTCGGCTCTCCGGGCGGAATCTCGTGAAGACGTAACGGCCGGTGTGGATCGACTCGCGGATGTTGCTGCGGCCCCAGCGGAGGAACATCTTGCATAAGCTGCCGTACGTTGTCGGGCTCTTCGTGCGCACCTGGGCCGTGCGCTGATAGCGCACCTTGTAGCCTTGTTTAATGATGAAGTTGGTCATGGCATGATCCTCGCCGGCCCGGGCCGGACCGCCGCGGAAGGTCTGGTGGAGCCAGGCGTCGAGGATCGGCATGACGGCGCTGCGGCGATAGGCCGCCAACGCGCCGGCACAGCACAACACGGCGCCGCCGCCCATCATGCTCTGCGCCGCGCGCTTGTAGTCGAAGGTCATCACGTAGCGCACGGTCAACATGCGGGGGATCAGGCCGTCTTCGTGATTGAGCACGCGGACCTTGCCCGCGACCGCGCCCACGGTCGGGTTCACGACGAGCGGGCTGACCAAGGCCGGGAGGGCGTCGCGATCGATGAGCGAATCGCTGTCTACCGTGACGAAGATCTCGCCCTTGCCTCGGCGGAAGCCCTCCCAAAGCGCCCACCGTTTGCCGCGGTTGGTCGGACAACGAATTGGCGTCACGCGAGGTCCAATCTCGCGCGCAGCCGCTTCGATGTGCCGCCACGTGTCGTCGTCGCTGCCGTCGTCCACGGCGATGATCTCCAGGCGGTCGGCGGGATAGTCCGCGGCGGCCAGATGCCGCAACGTCTCGCCGACGAGGGCGCCTTCGTTGTACGCCGGAACGATGATCGTGATCGAAGGCAGCCGGGACGCCTCGACGGTCAGCACGGGGCGGTAACGAATCGCCAAGTAGAGTCGCCAGAACACCCAGATGGTGGAGAATAAACCGTACACGCCTCCGGCGACGGCGAAGGCATAGCCCGCGGACGAGTAGAGCAGGACATCGCGCGCGACTGTCCAAGGCGCGTAAACGTAGGCGGCGGTGAGGACGAGCACCGAAATGCCGACCAGGGCGACCTTGATCGTGAAGTCCTTCGGAACGGCCCGGGCTCGGGTCGAGGCGACTTGAGCGGTGGGCGCCGATCGCTGCCAAAGCGCTGGCACCGTTGACAGAACCGACATCTTCTCATTCCCCCTCTCGGCGCCGGCAGCGCCGGATTGCGGACTCGTCTCATGCCGACGCGATTGGGTCTTCCGTGATTGTCTGGACGCCAACCCCTTTGGGGTACGTGCTGCTCGGCGCTCGTCAAGTACGGAGACGACAGATCAGACAATCGGGGACGTCAGGGGTTGTCCATCGACCGCGCTGCTCCGGCAGGATTCGTACTCAAATTTAATATGCGGTCCGTGTCTGAAAGTCGCGTGAAATCGGGATGAAATCTTTTTCATCCCACCGTTACGGGTCGGCAGGCTTTTCCTCGCAGGGTTGTTATTGATTCGCGTACGATTAGCGGCCCCCATCGCGATGTCGAAGACGGCAGTTTGCAGGGCGCCTGTCCCCTTTTGTCGCTGCCTGAGAGGGGAGTATGATCCCTCCTTGCACCGGGTGTACCGTGCCTGGGCTAGGTCAGCGGGCTCCAGAGTATGCGGCTGTTGGTCATCGAGGACAATCCGAAGACGGCGGGTTTCATCTGCCAGGGTCTCTCTGAACAGGGCTATATCGTGGACGTGGCCCCGACGGGTTCGGAAGGAGAGCGCGCAGCCGTCACCGAGTCCTACGACTTGGTGATCCTTGACATCATGTTGCCGGACCAGGACGGCATCCAGGTTTGCCGAAACCTGCGACGACAAGGCGTCAAGGCCCCGATTCTGATGCTGACGGCCCTCTCGAGTACGGCGGACAAGGTGACCGGCCTGGACGCGGGGGCTGACGACTACTTGGTCAAGCCGTTCGAGTTCGATGAGCTGATCGCCCGAATCCGGGCCTTGCTGCGGCGTGGCCAAGCTAGGGAAGCGGCCGTCCTGCGATTCGAGGACGTCGAGATGGACCTCGTGGCCCGCAAGGTCAGCCGCGCCGGGCAGCGCATGAATCTGACGGCCAAGGAGTTCGCGTTGCTCGAGTACTTCCTGCGCAACCCCAATCGCGTGTTGACCCGCACGGCGATCGGCGAGCGCGTCTGGGACATGAACTTCGAAAGCGACAGTAACGTCATTGACGTCTATGTCAGTATGTTGCGACGCAAGATCGACAAGGGCTTTGATGCACGGCTGATCCATACCGTCATCGGGGCCGGTTACGTCTTGAGCGCGGAGGCGCCCAACGGGTGAGGCTCTGAACACGCGTGGCAGAGGGGATGGGTGCTGCGAACGGGATTGGGAATCTAGATCACCGTGCGCGATCG
>CAZERK010000126.1:0-8717 GCA_964514515.1 uncultured Planctomycetaceae bacterium | reverse complement strand
GGCGGCCGTTCATACCGCGCTGGCGACCCTACTCCAGCAAGGCGACCACCTGATCTGCAGCGACGCCGTCTACGGCCCGACCTGCACGCTGGTCGAGACCTACCTCAAGCGCTACGGCATTGAGTCCTCCGTGATCGACACGTCAGACCTCGATGCCGTCGAAGCGGCCTTCCGCCCCAACACGAAGGTCGTGTACATCGAGACGCCCGGCAACCCCACGCTGGTCGTCTCGGACCTGGAGGCGATCAGCCGTCTCGCGCACCGCCGCAACGCGGTCGTCGTGGTCGACCACACCTTCATGAGCCCCATCCTCCAGCAGCCGCTGCGGCTCGGGGCCGACGTCGTCGTCCACAGCCTGACGAAGTTCCTCAACGGCCACGCCGACGTCGTCGGCGGGCTCATCGTCGCGAAGACCGAATCGCAGTACCTGGCGTTCCGGAAGGTGCTGAATCACCTCGGCGGCGTGCTGCCGCCCTTCGAGTCCTTCCTGGTCCTGCGGGGCCTCCGAACGCTCGCCCTTCGCATGAGCCGGCATTGCCAGAGCGCCACCCGGATCGCGGAATGGCTCGAGGCCCATCCGGCCGTCGATTGGGTCCGGTTCCCAGGCCTCCCCAGCCATCCGCAACACAAGCTGGCGCGCAAGCAGATGTCCGGGCCCGGCGCCGTGATCAGCTTCGAGCTCAAGGGCGGCGTGGAAGCAGGCCGCCGATTGATGAACTCCTTGAGGCTGTGCACGCTGGCCGTCAGCCTCGGCGGCGTCGAGACGCTGATCCAGCACCCCGCCAGCATGACGCACGCCTCGATGGGCCGCGAGGCTCGGGAACGCGCCCACGTCACGGACGGCCTCGTGCGCATTTCGGTGGGCATCGAGAACCCCGACGATATCATCGCGGATTTGGAGAGCGCGCTGACGGGCTGCATCGACGTGGCGGTCACGAATCACGCGGACATGCCGGCGAGTTGACCGTCGCCGACCGGCGTGGGAGATCACGGGCGCGCGACACGGAAACTGCCAAGCAGGCCGCCCATCGGCTGCGAGACAGCAAGACGAGCCGTTCGTGGGCTGCGGTATGAGACGGGCCGCGCCAACTCGGCGACGGAGGAGCGACGGCTTGGCGATGAAGGGCCGCCAACTCTGCGGCAGGCAGCCTGGAGCTTCAGCGGTCGACTGCGCGACTGGCGACGCAGCGTCCACGATGGCCGGGGCGACGGACGTGTCAGACGACCGGCTCGGCGATGATCGCGCCGCGCACGGGCGTCAGGCGAACGTAGTCGTCAACGCTGTATTGGGCGACGGACCAGCCGGGCGACGGGTAGCACCGGATAGGGGCGGCGACGGCGTCCAGCAGGACTGGCGGGGAGCCCGAGTAGTAGCAAATCTGGACGACGACGTGGGGGCCGTACTGGGCGTGCTCGGAGACGACCTCGGTCACGCGACCCCATTGCACGGATGAACGAGGCTGGGGCGGCACGGCGGTCGGGGCGCCGGGCTCTCGTTCCGAGAGCCGGGCCTTGTAGTCTTGCAGGATCGACATCTGATCTTGTTGGAGCTGTTCCGGTGGACGGTTTGCCATGAGTCGCTCCTTGGCGAGCCGGCAACTCGCATCGTTGGCGGCGGATGCACGCGCTCCCCTGCGGGTCGCGGCTAAACAAAGACCATGCGCAGGTCGCGGCTAAACAAGGGCTATGCGTAGGTCGCGGTTGAGCGCGAGTTGTCAGGCATCCGAAGCCATGCCAACGACGCCTTGCGGCGGGTCGGGGGCTCGGTTGGCCGCCACGGCGAAGGCGACGTTCGAGGCCGGCCCTTTCACGCCGTTCGCCGAGACCGCTCGGACCGCCCAGTTGAGCCGGACGCCGTCATCGAACGACTCGCTCGTCCACGCGAAACAGCCGCGCCGCCGACGATACGGCATCGTGGCAACGGGCGTCATCCAATCGATGCTTCCCGGATCGGCTGCATCGTTGTATGCGCGAAACTCGGACGGGGCGGCCTCCTCTCCTTCTTCGTCGTAGGTCCATCGCAGCGCGAAGCGCCCGGCGGAGGCAGCCGACGCCGACAGATGCCTGACCGGATTCGGCGCAGGCCCGATCAACTCGCCGGCGGCATCGAACGCGGCGACGACGACAGGTGCTCCGCCGGCATCCGACACGCCGCCGGCCCCAACAACGGTCAGCGCGTAGGTATACACGGCGCCGGCGCGATGGCATACCCAAGGAAACGTCGTGATCGTGGCCGCACGGCCGTCCGACCTGCCGACCAGCACCGGATCGGACGCGGGCTCCCCGCCCCCCGCATCCTCGGTTCGGCGGAGATCGTGCCCTCCCCGTGTGCGGACCCAGAACCGGCCTCCGGTCATACAGAGGCCCTGGTGCCAGGCGTTTCGACGCGGCCCCGGCCAGGACCGGAAGAAATCGAACCTTCCTCGAAAAAGCGGCGCGCTGTACGCGAGCCATTTGTCTGTTTGCGTTTGCATCGCAGGCTCAACTCCCACGCTTCGGCCGGAAGCCGTCGCTCGCAGGCGACGACGGTCGGCCGCCGGCGGATCACGTCGGCGACAGGATGTTCTGCGTGGGGTTGTCCACGTCGTCGACGTCCGGCGTCAGGGTCAGCAAGTCCGTTTCGCCGTCGTCGTCTTTGATCGCCACGACGCCGCTATTGATCGTCTGGACTTGCTTGTTGACGAGGGCCGCCTTGATCTTGTGCAGGTCGGCCACGTCGACCTTGGCGGAGCGGACTTGTCCGAACTGGTATCGGTTGGCCGCGTCCGCGCCGCCGTCGAAGCGCACGATGTACTCGTCGAGCGTCGCCGGGACGGTCCAGTCGAAGCCATAGACGCCGGGCAAGCTGGCGGCGTCGATCGCGGTCGCCGTGTACTCGTCGCCGGGCGACGTGCTCCAGGCGCCGTCGCTCTGAAGGAACAAGCCGTCGCTCTTGCGGAGGATTCGCACGGTCACCGACAGGCCGGTCTTCGGCGAACCTGCGGCGTCGACGAAGACGGCCAGCAAGCGGTGCGTCGTCCCTACTTTGACATGCGGACAATCGAGCATGATCTCAGTCTCCTCTGGGCTGATGGGCGCAGGACGTTCGTCTGCCGACGCGCTCTGGTCGGCAGGACCGTCGCCGCCGCCGGCCGGCTACATCACACCGACTTGCGCTTGAAGTTGATCCAACCGATTCGAGCCAGCAACAAGGGCTGGTTGTAGGTATCCAGCGGGTCGCTGGCGGCCATGCGTTGGATCGCGAGTTCGATCACGTCCCCGTTCGAGAAGGTCCCGCCGGCAATCGTCCCTGCCTTCATGAACGCGATGCCTCCCATCGACGTCGGTCCCGTCGCAACGTTTGAAACGCTGCCTTCCGACACGCCGCTTCCGCCCTGGCGGGCGCGGTCCCAGTTCACGCACAAGGACACGCTTCCCGAGGCAGGGCCCGACGCGGCCTGGCAGGGAACGAAGACGTCGGCTCTCTCGCTCACGTCCGCCCAATGCGGCAGCAGAAGCGGAAGGCTGCGCCAACCACCGTCGGCGGTGGCGGCGACCTGCACGGCGCGGATGTTGCTGGCCGTGTTCGCATTGGTCGCCATCTGCGTCCGCGTCACGGCGCCAACATCGTATTCCAATGCCGCGTCGCTCGGGACAGGGCCATGGAACAGCAAGGCCTGGATCGGCCTCGCGTTGCCGACGAAACTGTAGGCGGCGTTGGCGGGATCGAGCTCGACGTAGTCGGCCGGGCCGCCGTACTTTCGGGCGCCGGCCAGGGGGCTCGGCGGAACGGCGATGGCGGATTGCAGGATCATGCGTTCGTTCCCCTTAATTGAAGATGATGGCGCCGCTCGCCGCCAAGTCCGCGCCTCCGCCCACCGCCATCAGGTAGAACGTCGGCGTGCCGGTCTCCGTGAGGTCGAGGGCGACGGCGCCGTCCGCCGAAGACACGGCCTTGAGATGCCTGTTGGACACGAGATGCTCGCCGAGCTGCTGGCCGACGCCCACGGCGACACCGCCGCTTGGAGCGGTCGCCGCGAGATCGCCGTAGGGCGAATCGCTCAGCCAGAACTCGCCGAGCCATCGGCGTGAAACGGCGTTGCCGGCCGCGTCCTCAAGCTGGATCGTCACGCGGACGACGTCGCTTGCTTCTTCGCCCACGGTGAGCGACAGCCGGGGTTTCAAGGGCGGCACGACGACGCGGGCGCGGCCCAGGTCGGTTTGGATGGTCAGCGAGCCTCCGTCCGCTGTCACCTCGGCGAGCGGCACAAACGTGGACACGTCCTGGGGGTAGGATTCGGCGATCTGCAGCGCGTTGGCGTCGTCCACGTAGATGCAGCGCGTGGCGTCGTCGGGTACGGCTTGGTTCGTCGCACCGGCAAACCGTTTGTGCACGCCGTCCAGACTGTAGTTGAACGGGTAGACGCCGATCTTCAGGGCGCCTTCGTCGACGACGAGGCCCTCCGTCATGAGGGCGAGGCGACGGTTCTCGCGATGCTGCCGACGGTTGTACTGGATTTCGTAGCTCGGCTCGCTCGCCGGCCCCACGCCCTTGGCGATGTAGGCCAGGCCGGTCGCCTGGTCGACCGTGCCGTCGAGCAGCGCCACGGCGGCGTCAGGTGGGTAGGTTTCGTTTGGAAATACGTCCGGCATGGTTGCTTGCTCCTATGCGATACCAGGCACCGCCGCGGAAGAATCGTCCTGTTTGTCAAAGGTCCGGCGACGGCGTGAACGCGAAGGTCAGCCGTCGCGACAGCGGATCAAAGCCGGTCTTGTGCAGCGATCGAGCGGGCCGTGGGGCGGCGTTCACGACTCGGACGATGGGATCGGAAAGCTGCGAGCCTCTGTTGCCAACGGCGTCGACCGTTCCGACGGCAAGCTGGTGCAAGCCGAAATACAGCGGGGCGGTTACGAAGCTGAGGAAGGCCGCAGGCCACAGATGCTCGGCCGCGAGATGACGACCGCACAGGTGGCCGTCCGGAACCACGTTGTCGAGGTGCAGCGTGGCGAGGTGCCCGTCCAGGAGGTGGCCGCAACGGTTCGGCAACCCTTCCCAGAAGCCGATCGGGGCGTCGCTTACAGGCTGTGCCGCATCCATGACACCGGTTCCGCGGTCGCTGAAGACTTCGAATCGATCACCGCCTCGAACGGATCGACGGCGGGGGATTTCGAGGCGGATGGACTCCATGCTTCGTACTCCGAATTCGGTTTGCGCGGACGGTTCAACGGCCGCGGGGGCGGCGGGCTCGGCCAACGATGGCGGCCCGACGCGCTCCCCTGCGGGTCGCGGCTAAACGATTCTGTCGCGGCAGCCAGCGCCGGCGATCGACGCGCTCCCCTGCGGGTCGCGGCTAAACGAATCCAGGTCGGTTCGTGCTGCAATCAGGCGCTTCCAAGGATCAACTCCGTGCCATGACAGTCGGGGCCGAAGCGGTAGCGGATACCGACCACGTCGGCGTGCCGTCGGCTGGGGGCTCTTTTCGTCGCAAAACTGACCCCTCGGCCGCGGACGGCGACGACGCGGTCGCCGATCCGATAGACGTCATCCAACCAGGGAATCAGGACTCGGGCGGTTGCGTCGGAGGCTGCGCGGGACTCGACGACGGCATCGGCGATGCGAGCCGCGGTCGGCGTGTCGTCGCGCGTCGCGTCCCGCGGGGCGGCGTCGGGCATCGGTTGGCCCGGAGCATCGCCCAGACGACAGACGAATCGATAGCGGTCCGGCGCGTAGATGACGGCTGCATCGCGGTGAAGGCTCGGAGCCGTCTGCCGGGAAGACTTGGCGGTCAGACGCTCGTCCGAGTCGACCATCGCGGTCACGCGCACGCGGAAGACCTGGTCGATGAGGGCGTACCAGAGGTTGGTCTCCATCGCTCCGCCGGACGGGCAGATCGAGGTCGGGTTTGACACGTCGAACCAGATGCCGCACCGGGATTCGAGCGCGGCGAAGCCGGCGTTGACCGTCATCCAGGACTGGCCGGCGTCGAAGCTAACTTCGAGGTCGACGCCGGGCTGCCCGACGGGCCATCGTCGAATCGGGAGGAAGCGTCTCCGGCGCCGCATCCAACGCCCCGGCAGGACGGCGGCGAAGTCGAAGGGGGCGTAGTCGTCGAAGGGGGCGTTGCGTGCGTACGAATCGGGCGCGTAGCCGCCGTCTTCGTTGAGAATCCAAAGCCGCCCCACGGACCAGTTGTCGGCGAACGAGGCGCCTTCGCGGCAGTAGGCGCGATGCCAGGCGTCGTCGTCGGCTGTGCCGGCCATCGCGAGGACCTGATCCTCGTTGAGCGCCGCGGCCTTGGCAGCGAGCCGATCGGCGGAGTCCACGTTGTCCAGGCCGGGCGCCGGCAGCCAGCCGGGACGCAGCTCGACGGCCACCTCGTATTGCTTGACGCCGCCGCACACGAGGGCCGTCTGGGCGATCGGTCGGGCGTCCCATCGCATCGCGCCCGCGGCGACGTTGTTCTCCGCGAAGAGGTCGACCGGCTGCTTGCTCGATGCGTCGTAGAGGGGGCGGCCCGAGGCGTCGCGGGCATCGGTCGCCAGATGCAGTTCGCGGACGGGGCCGCTGCGGTCGCTCCAGACGCGCCAACTCGTGCGCACGCCTTGTCCGAGACGTTGGCTCACGACCGTCACGTGCAGCGAGGAAGCCTGGGCGATGAGCGACAGGGCCTCGAGGAGGCTGGTCGCCTCCAGGACGAGCGCGTCGGGCGCGACCAACAAGCTGTACGCCAGGGCGTCCGCCTCCTCGAAGCCGTCGCGTTGGTCGGGATCGAGCGTCGCCACGGAGGCGGTCTGTTGGAAGACGGCCTCCGAGTCGATCGGGCAGCCCGGCCAATTGTAGAAATGCAGCAGGTATCGGAGGACCTTCGCGAAGGTCCAGAAGACGGCGTCGTCTCGGGCATCGTCCGCGAAGACATGGACGGGGCCTGTCGCGCCGCCGGGCCCGTTGACCTGGATCGGCGTCGGGTCGCAGTTGGGTCGGCCGTCCAGGTTGAAGATGCAGGGCAAGCCGGTCGCGAGCGTCGTTTCGTTCGATTCGGCCTGCGGATCGGCGGCAAGGCGGTCCAGGATCAGGGCGTCGCGGACGTGGCGGCCGACGATCTGGGCGCGGATGTCTCGCCCCAGGCGTCCGGCGACGTGTTCTAGCGAGATTGTGAAGCCCAGCGGAGATGAACCCCGTTGGCCGGAGCGGGTTAGCGCGGCCTCCGGGTCGATCCACCACGTCGGCCCCCAGTCGAGTCGACTGACGACGGGGTAGCCGTCGAAGAGAACAACGTCGCCGAGATGGACGATGATCCGCTTGTCGGCGTAGTACCGTAGCGCGGCGTCGGAGGCGCTGAAGCCTGGCTCGGGGGCGCATCGCAGCGTCGCGAGGCCGGCCTCGCCGACGCCCTGCGCATCGGCGACCTCGGGGGGAACGCCTTCGGGGCCCACGAAGCAGCCCGAACCGACCGCCGTCTCAACGGAGATGACGGGCTTCGGCGCCCAGCTTCCTTTTTCGTTTGGCGCGGACATCCGAAGTCTCTCCGTTACCACCAAGATTGGACGAACTTCAACTCGACGTCCTGCACGCGCACTTGTCCATCTTGCTCAGAGCGCCGTGGGCCGTCCGGCGTGAACTTGTCGAGCGTGCAGTTGTAGAAGACGCGGCCCGTGCCGTCGGTGATGTCGCCGACGGTTTGATCGGCCAGGACGACTTGGATATCAGCCTCGATCGCGTTGAGGGCCTGGTCGCTGGACGCGCGAAGCTGTCCCCGCCAGAAGATGTTGCGGGGTCGTATGCCGATGAGCTGGCGGTAGCCGCCGTCGAGGCCCGGAAACGTGTAGGACCATTCGTCAAAATCGAGGGGACCGGCCTCAAGCGCCAGGCGACCGCTGCTGCCGGCGATGGCCTCGCCGTTGAAGCGCAGGAGCGCATCCGACACAGGCCAGAGCAGGTAGAGCAATTCGTAGATGGCGAGGCGGTCGTCGGCTTCGACGAACCGTTGCTGCTGGTTGACGGCGCGGACGCCGGAGACCGGCACGTAGTCGTCCAGGTGCGTACGGGTCTGTTCGAGAAGCGTGAACGCGCCGATGGAGTCGACGTCGTCGTGACGGGGGTCGGAGCCTGCGCGGAGCGCGCCGGCCGCGACGAGCACGACGAATCGAGCCCCGCGGGACAGCTCTGGGGTTCGAGGCGAGATCGCCTCTTCGGTGAAGGCGACAAAGGCTGCCGGGAGGCGTTGTCGCCGGAGCAGGTCGCGGATAGACGATCGATGGCCGCCGGAGAGGCCGGTCACGGTCTGGAAGAGCGGCCCGCCCTGCCAGGTGGCGGCGGCCAACCGCGAGATGATGGCGTTTTCCAGGTCGCCCAAGCGGGACATGATCGGTTCTCCTCTGAACTCCGTCGTGCGTCGATCTGACCGGCCTTGTCGTCGCAGGTCCAAGAGGCTGCTTCAGGGCTGGAGGCTATCCAAAGACCCTATTCCCCCGACCGCGCAGGTACGGGAGGATCGCCAAATGCTCCTGACCTCGCCCCTCACCCCGCCCTCTCCCCAACGGGGAGAGGGTCTTGGGATAGGTCCTGCACGTTCGCGGCGCCGCCCGGACTGAAGTCCGGGGATCCTTGGCATTGCGGAACAACCCCGCTGTCTTGAGGAGCCCAAGGCATTAAGAGCAGCGTCACGTACGAGTTCACGGCGCTCCGAGTTCTTCGTGTTTCACGTTGGTCGTCCCGGCGCGCTGGAACGCACGCGCTC
>CAZERK010000125.1:0-8771 GCA_964514515.1 uncultured Planctomycetaceae bacterium | reverse complement strand
CCGCCCGTTGTTCCCGGATGGTTATCGAGACGAAGTCCAGGTTCAGTGCATGGTCCTGTCTTCGGACCAGGAGAACGACCCGGACGTGTTGGCCATGTGCGGCGCCTCGGCGTGCCTGATGATCAGCACCCTGCCGTTTGAGGGACCGACGGGGGCCGTCCGCGTCGGCCGGGCGAACGGAGAGTACGTCATCAACCCGACGGTCCAGCAGCGAGAGGAGAGCGATCTCGATCTGGTTCTGTCGGCGCACGAGCACGGCGTGAACATGATCGAAGCGGCATGCACCGAAGTCTCCGAGGAGGTGATCGCCGGAGCCGTGGAGCGGGCCTACGAAGAATGCCAGAAGATCGTGGGCGTAGTGAGGGAACTGGCGGAGATGGTCAACTCGGAGAAGACCTGGACGCCGCCGCCGCGAGATGAATCCCTGCCGGCGAAGGTGCGCGACCTGTGCGAGAAGTACGATCTCAAGGGGGCCAAACGGCGTGAGACGAAGAACGAGCGCTACACGGCCGTCGCCGAGGTGTATGAGAAGGTCTGCGCGGACCTGGTCCCCGAAGGTGCCGAGGACTTGCCGTACACGAAGTCAGCCGTGGTCGAGGAGATTCACAAGGTCGAGGAACGAATCTTCCACCTGGCCGTGCTGGACGAGGGCATCCGGCCCGACGGTCGCGGGATCGAGGACATCCGGACGATCACGTGCGAGGTGGGCGTCCTCCCGCGCACGCACGGCTCGGCGCTCTTCACGCGCGGCGAGACGCAGGCCCTCGTCGTGACGACGCTCGGCACGTCCCGCGACGAACAAGTAATCGACGATATGATCGAGGAGTACAGCAAGAAGTTCATGCTGCACTACAACTTCCCGCCGTTCTGCACGGGCGAGGTCAAGCGGATCGGGGCGGTCAGTCGGCGCGAGATCGGGCACGGCAACCTGGCGGAGCGCTCGCTCCAGGCGGTGCTGCCGACGCCCGACAAGTTCCCGTATACGATTCGCATCGTCAGCGACATCATGGAATCGAACGGATCCAGCTCGATGGCCTCCGTCTGCGGCGGGACGCTGTCGCTGATGGACGCGGGCGTGCCGATCAACCATCCCGTCGCCGGCATCAGCATCGGCATGGTCCACGACGACAGCCGCTACCTGCTGCTGACCGACATCCTTGGCGAGGAGGACCACCTCGGCGACATGGACTTCAAGATCGCCGGCACGCAGGTCGGCATCACGGGTGTGCAAGTTGATCTCAAAGTCCGCACGATCACGCAACAGCAGATCGTCGAATCGCTCGCCCGGGCGAAGGCCGCCCGTATCAAGATTCTCAAGGAGATGCTGGCCTGCTTGAAGGCGCCGCGGCCTGAGATCAGCAAGTACGCGCCTCGGCTGCTGACCATCAAGGTGGACCCGGACAAGATCGGCAAGATCATCGGCCCCGGCGGCAAGGGCATCAAAGGCCTGGAAGCCAGCACGGGCGCGAGCATCGACATCGAGGACGACGGCACGGTCTACGTGTCGAGCGTCAGCGCGGCCAGCGCCCAAGCCGCCTACGACGCCATCCAGCAGATTGCCGAGGGCGTCAAGCTCGGCAAGATCTATACGGGCCGCGTGACGTCCATCAAGGACTTCGGCGCGTTCATCGAGGTGGCGCCGGGCCAGGACGGCCTCTGCCACATCAGCGAACTGTCCGACGGCTACGTCAAGCGCGTGACGGACGTCTGCAACATCGGCGACAAGGTGCGCGTGAAGGTCATCCTGATCGACGAGTCCGGGCGCGTGAAGCTGTCCCGGAAACAGGCGATTCTGGAGGAGCGGACGCCGGTCGCCGCGGGCAACAAGGACTGAGAAGAAAAAGGTGTCAGGATGCTTTTCTGCTCCGCATCGTGCGCGGGCAATCAAGTAGAATGCCCCCTTTGTCTTCCCTGTTCCCTGCCCCCATTGGCTTTGCCCCCCATCTCAGGGGCGCGCTCATGACTGAGCCGGTTTTGCCAAGGCCGCCGGACTTGCCGGAGCTCGATGGGCGGTCGGGGCCGTCGCCCGCCGAGCAGCTTGTCGAGTTGTCGACGTTGACCGGCGGGCTGGCCCACGAGATTCGCAACCCGCTCTCCACGCTGAGGGTCAACCTCCAGCTTCTCGACGAGGACTGGCGACAGATCGAGCAGCCCTCGGAGGGACGGTCTTCAGACTCGTGCGACGTGGCTCGGCGGAGCCGCCGGCGGATTGCCACGCTGCTGCGGGAGGCGGACCATCTCGAACGCATCTTGCAGGACTTCCTCCAGTACGTCGGCCGGCGCGAACTCGAGGCCACGCCGACCGATCTGGGCGGGTTATTGGACGATCTCGTGGAGTTCTACCAGCCGCAGGCGGAGTCCGGCCGCATCGAGCTTCGACTGAGCCACGCGCCGCAGCCGATGGTCTGCCGCATCGACGCAAGGCTGATGAAGCAGGCCATCCTGAACCTGTTGATCAACGCCCAGGAAGCGATGCCGCAGGACGGGCAAATCCTGATCCAGGTCCGCCCGCACGGCGAACGAAGCGCCCGAATCGACGTGATCGATACCGGCCCCGGCGTTCCGGCTGATCGCTTGGAGAAGATCTTCGACGCCTACTACTCCACGAAGAAGGGCGGCAGCGGGCTCGGCCTCGCGACGGCCCGACGGATCATCCGACAGCACGGCGGCGAGCTTCACGTGCATTCCTGCCCGCCGCACGGGACCTGTTTCTCAATCCTCCTGCCCTGCGAAGGCTGAAGATGTTGAGAAGGATGCCTGAGCGGGAACGGCCAACACGTCGTGACCTACGAGACGGAGACTCCTGTCTATTCCAGCTTCGTCCGCGCGGCGCAACACCGGCCGGCAACGTTTGGACGCGCCTGCTGGAGACCGAACTCAGACGGATTGGCATTGCCGTCGTACCACGAGCAACGGCTCGTTGCTTCCGGCTGAAGACCGGCGTAGGAGGAGTTGCTATTGCCGTTCGCAGGAGGCGTTGGTTGGCGAGAGGACCGCTGCCGCACGCAACCGCGAAGACGTTCTATTGCCGTTGCGCGGATTCGGCGGCCAACGCCGTTGCGGGCTCATCCGGCGGGATGCCCAGGTACGAAAGCGCGTGCGACAGGATTTCGCGGACAACCGGCGCCGCGACTGTTCCGCCGTAATAGCCCAGCGATCGGTCGGGGCGCCGAACCGCCACGAGCACCGCTACCTGCGGGTCTCGAGCGGGCGCCGCTCCCAAGAAGGTGCTCACGTAAGCGTTGGGCTCGAAGCCGCCGCCGCCCTTGCGAGCGATCTGGGCCGTGCCGGTCTTGCCGAGAACCTGATAGCCGGCGAGCTTCGCGCGACTGCCCGTACCCGAATTGACGACTTCGCACAGGATACGGTCCTTCATCACCGCGGCGATCTCCGGCCGCAGCGCCTGCCCCACGGGCGGCGGATCAGAAAAATCGCTCACGACGCGGCCGTCTGCCGCCAACACGGCCCGGATAACGTAAGGCTGCACGAGCATCCCGCCGTTGGCAAAGGCACAGAACCCGCGAAGGAGTTGCAGGGCCGTCACGCCAACTTCCTGCCCCATCGGCCCGCTGGTCGTCGTGAAGCTGGTCCATCGATGCCGCGGCCGGACCAGGCCGGGGTCCTCCCCCGCCAGATCGACGCCGGTCTTCTCGCCGAAACCGAACGCCCGCACGTATTCGTACAGCCGATCGTTGCCCAGCCGCTTGCCGATCTTAGCCATCCCGACGTTGCTTGATTTGATGACGACCTGCTCGAACGTCAGCAGCCCGTACGGATGATGATCGTGCAGCGTTCGGGCGCCGTCGGTCCAGGCGCCCCGCTCGCAGTCGAACATCTCGCCCAATCGCACGGCGCCCTCCGCCAGAGCCGCCGCCGCGACGAACGGCTTGAACGTGCTGCCGGGCTCGAACGGGTCCGTGATGGCCCGGTTGCCGTACCGAGAGGGGCTGTAGTCCTGGTAATGATTCGGATCGAATGCCGGCAGGTTGACCATCGCCAGGATCGCGCCAGTTCTCGGGTGCATCACGATGCCGATGCCGCTTTCCGCCTTGTACTTGGCCAGGCATGCCGCCAACGCCCGTTCGGCGACAGCCTGCATCTCGGCATCGATCGTGAGCACGACGTGCAGACCGTCACGCGCAGGACGATAACCGCCATCCGCCAACCAGAAGGCCTTGCGACGGGCGTCGCGGATGATGACTTTCAAGCCGTTCTCGCCGCGCAGCCATTCGTCGCATTGATGCTCCAGCCCGCTGACGCCGACGCCGTCCGGCGCGACGAAACCGATGAGCGGCGAGGCCAACTCGTTCATCGGGTACACGCGGTAGGGCTCGTCGAAGATCCCCAGACCGTAGATGCCCGCATCGTCGATCTCTTCCGCCTGGCCTTCGTCAACCCCGTGTCGAATCACCAGAAACCGGCGTTCGCCCGAGTCGAGCAGCTCCTGACCAACCTCGCCGACGTCGACGCCGAGGATGCCCGACAGCGTGACCGCGGCTTCATCCTTGTCGCCCATGACCTGCGGATCGGCAAAAACGCTCTTGCGGAGCATCGTGCCCGCGATGATGCGCCCGCGACAATCGACGATCAGCCCTCGGCGAGCCTTGAGGGGAATGATGGACCGTTGCTGCGTCTGCGCCTTGGCCAGAAGGACGGACCCGTGCGAGGCGCTGATGTAAATCAGCCGTCCGCATAGGCCGACAAAGGCCACGATGATCGCCGCGATCAGCCCGGTTCCGACAAGATGTGTCATGCGCGACCGCAAGGCATCCATTCCTTACTCAGTCGATGTCGGCCCGCCGCCAAGCAAGCAAGGCTTGCTCGCCGTCAATCGGCCGCCGCTCCGCGAGGCGAACGCGAGCGTGCCTTCCTGCACGTCAGCCGCATCCTCGGCCCGCCGTTCCGCCAACCGGCACGATCCTGCCGTGATCAAAATCGCGTCAGTCGCCCGTGTCCGCTTGGGCGTCCTCCTCCGATTGAGCCGTCGGCGGAACGACTTCCAGACCCAGCTCCCGTGCGCGGGTTCGAATCGCGTTGGGGTCTCGCAGCCTGGCCAGCTCCATCTCCTGCGCCCAGAGCTTCTGCTCCAGAGCCAGTTGTCGATGATGCTCTGCCTGGACGCGGTGGGCGACCTTGGCCGACTCTGCGCGCAGGACGACGATCGCGATTCCGACCGCGACCATCAGACCAAGAACAAGCAGCGTACGAGGAACCGTCATGGCCATGCCTGAGCGTCAACTCGTAGCAAGCGCCTCGCGAGGCCGCGTCGGTCGTGGCTTTCGGCCCGCCGCGGTGGCAGGTTGCGGCTTTGCGGTGATCGCCCTACGGCTCCGCGAAGCCTGCCGGCAGCGCCGACAACACGGTGTCCGTCGCGGGTCCTGCGCTGCTCTTGATCGGCAGGCGGATCTTCTGACCCGGCTTGAGCACGTCCTTGCTCTGCAACACGTCACGGTTCAAGCGATACAGTTCCAGGTAGTACCGCTCGTCCCCCAGCTTTCGCTTGGCGATGCGGCTCAGCGTGTCCTTCTCCTGCACGACGTAATACTCGAAGGCCGGCTGGACGGCCTGCACCGTTCGTGAAGGCGTCGAATCAGCCTGTACGGCGTCGATGGGCGACGTCGCGTCGCCGGTTCGCGCCGGAGATCGCGAATCCGCCGACGTGCCTCGGCGCGCTTGCGTTGACGAACCCCGCTCGCCGATGGGCACCGGTATCCGCACGCGATCGTCTTTCGGCGACGTTCTCGCCGCGACGACCTCGCCTCCGACAAACGCCGGCGCGGGTTCGAACGCGCCGGATTCCGTCAGCGCCGGAATCTTGAGCTTGTCGCGTGCCCGAACCTTGTTGACGTCGTCGATCACGCCGCGATTCGCGGCGACAATCGCCTGGATTCTTGCCGGCGTGGAACGACCATAGTATTTTGCCGCGATCTTCCCGATGCTCTCGCCCGGCTGGACTTCGTGGACCGTCCTGATGACTTGCGGCCGTGGGGCCGCAGGACGCTCCGTCAGGGAGTTCGACGCCGGCGCAGCCGCCACGATCGGCACCGTAGGGCTCGCATTCGTCGCCGCAGGCGCTGCGCCGCTCGACGGGTCTCGCGATGTATCGGATGCTTGCGGCTCCGTCTTTGGCGTGCTGGATTCGAGCGCCATCGCCACGGCCTCCCCCAACGAGACGGACGGCGGTTCTTCTGACGGTTCTTCGACGATCTGCGCCTTCGGCGCGCCCTGCACCGGTTCGTTGAGCAACTTGACCAGCGACTCCGGCAACGGCGGGAGATCTTCGTTGCCATCAGGCAGAGGCCGTCCCAACGGCTCGGACGTATCCGGCGTCTTCATCGCCTGCTCCGTCGCCTGCGGAACGTAGCGGACAACCGGCGGCAACTTCGACTCGACCGGCAGCCGGCCCGCGTCGTGCAGCGGCTTCTCCGCGCCCGTCGCGGCAGCTGCGTTCTTCGATGCATCAACCACGGCGAAGCTCGGCGGCGCCGCCTCGCGGCTCGTTGCGCCTTTTTCAGAGAGGATGATGGCGAAGAGGATGATGAACGCGAGCCCGACCAGAAGACCGATCTTCGTTTCCTTGGTCATCCGATGCACCTCCGTGTGCCAATTACCGACTCATCTTAACGGCTCGATTTGAAGACTCAAGCGTTTCTCGTCTCGCGAGACGAATCTTCCATCCTTGACAACAACTCCGCAACGCGCAGTTTTGCGGAACGGCTTCGCGGGTTGCGATCGACTTCTTCTTCGTCCGGCCGAATCGGCTTCTTCGTCAGCAGGCGGTACCGGCCTTGCCGGCTGCGCTCCTGAAAGTCCTGCTTGACGATTCGGTCCTCAACGCTGTGGAAGCTGATGACCGCGATGCGACCGCCCAGCGCGAGGATGCCCGGGGCGTCCTCCAGCAGTCTGCGGAGATTCTCCGTCTCATGGTTGACCGCCATCCGCAGCGCCATGAACGTGCGCGTCGCGGGATGAATGCGGCTGCGACGGGCGCCGGGGCCCTCACCGACAGCCGAGGCAACCAGCCTCGCAAGCGCAACGCTGCTGTTCAGCCTTCCTTGCCGCCTGGCATGACAGATGCGCCTTGCAATTCTTCGGCTGTGCCGTTCCTGGCTCTGCTAGTATAGTATTGCTGCCAACTCCCCCTCCTGAAGACTGTTTACCAGGTCTGCGGCCGTTGGTCCGCCCCGGTCACGGTCCATCCGCATGTCCAGCGGGCCGTCGGCCTCGAAACTGAAACCCCGGTCGAAATCGGCAAGCTGGTTGCTGCTGACTCCCAAGTCTGCCAGCAGCCCGCCGACGGGGCCGATCCCCGCAGCCGTCAGCACCGTCGCGGCATCCGCGAAGTTCCCCGGCAGCAGCCGAACGCGGTCGCCGAACCGTTCCAGCCGCTTCCTGGCCTGTTCCAGGTTCCCCGCGTCCCAGTCCACTCCTACGAGCTGAAGCCCGGGATTCCGCTCCAGCAGCAAGCTCGCGTGCCCTCCCAGCCCTAGCGGGCAGTCAACGACGACCCCCGGCAGGGTGCCTCCGAGGTGCTCGGCGACCGCTTTGCTGAGGACCGGTACGTGCTCAGGAAGGGCATCGGTCATGCGATAAGCATCCACGCAACAGGCGTTGGCGGCAACCCGGCCGACGCTCCGCGCCGCTTTGGTCACAGATTTGGCATCCGCGCTGCAAACGTCAGCGGCGATCCTGCCGGCAGCCCGCGATCCGCCAGACCCGCGACTGGCAACCTCGTGGCAAGCCACAACCGCGCTTATCATCGCCTCTCGACAAGACCCGTCCAGTCTTCGCGCCAGACCGAAACTGCACCCGCCTTCAGATTCCCAGAGACTGCCGGCAAGCCCGCTCGAATTGAGGCCGTCCGATTCCAGCGGAGGGGGCTTGCGATTTGAACATCGTATTCGGGTCATATCTTCGCCGTCCGGCACGCTGCCTGGTCGATAAACGTTCAGACGTTGTTTTCATGGTTGTCCTTGATCAGGCTCGTCTTGGCCCGCATAAGGAACTGAGACGGGCTTCCAGCGAGAACGTCAGCCGCCGCGAAAGGCGAAGGGCCGAGGGCCTTTGTGACCGTCTTGTCAGGCGGCATGAGGGCGGTCCGAGCGAGAATTATCGCCGACAGCATCTTGCAAAACGCCGTCGATGCCGCCACGATGTCTCGACGATGGCAGGCGTCGGGATACTCCTCACGCTGATCCATGCGAGCGGAGAGAACGGAGAGCCGGAGCCTCGACGTCATGGGAGGGCGGGCTTGTTCACCGGATGAACGGCCGTAGCGACATGGAAGAGACAAAGACCTTTCCGATCGCCAACCCTCGATCCAATGGCGCGTTCGTCTTCGTGCTCGTCTTCTTGACGCTGCTGGCGCCGAGCGTCGCGCTGGCGCAGATGCAGCTTGACGCCAATCCGCAAGCCCCGGCAGGCCCGACGGACGCGTTCCTCGCACGCCAGCGCGCCTTGGAGCATGAGAACCAACTCAAGCTGCGCCAGGAGTTGCCGCCGGCTCAACGCCTCCGCGTCGATTACGGCGGCTGGTACAACTCGTACTTCTTCCTGTTCGACGACGGCTACAACAGCAGCCGAACGCTCCGGCAGAACGAGCTGCGGCTCTGGACCTCGTTCACGGCGGACCAGGGCGTGCACGAGGGCTACGCCCGGATGCGCATGACCTACAGCGACTGGAACCACGGCGACAGCTACACGCCGGACGAAGACGACCTCGACGGACCGCACCTGGAGCGCGGCGGGTATAAGGTGGACAGCGCCTAGGC
>CAZERK010000124.1:0-8823 GCA_964514515.1 uncultured Planctomycetaceae bacterium | reverse complement strand
CCGGCGCCTGGAAGGGTAACGAGCAGATCGACGAGCCGAACATCAGCGTCAAGGGCTGCGCGTTCAAGGCGACGGCGCTGGGGACGGAACTCGCCGACAAGCTGGTCAAGGACCCGACGATGGAGGTGTGAGATGGTCCGGTCGGGAGACCGGACCTACCCGGACAATGGCCAAACGAGGCAGACCACCGAAGGGATGCACGGTCGACCAACTCGACGCCGAGCTGCGCGGACGGATCGACGAGGCCGTCCGCTCGCACGCCGACGAGTCGGCGGCGTCCATCTACCGGCGATTCGGGCTGGCCCAACGGGGCGTGATCGTCCGCACGTTCCGGGCCTACACGGCCCGCATCCGGCGGCAAGCGGCGGGAGAGCGGATCGACGCGGCGGCGGCGGCGATGGGAGAGGCCGCCGAGATGAGCGAGGCCGAAATGGTGGCCCAGCTCCGCCGGAGAGTCTTGGTCGGCGCCCTGGCCGCGGCGGACGCCGGCGACGCCAAACCCTACGAGATGGCGGCGATGCTGGCCCGCATCCAGGAGTTCGACCGGATCGAGATCCAGCGGGCGGCGGACAAGCGGGCGGAGGATCTGCACCAGGTCAAGATGAGGACGGTGAACAAGGAGCTGAAGAGCGAGGTCGAGAAACTGACCGAGGCCGGGGCGAAACAGGCGACGCGCGGAGAAATATGCGACCTGATCGACCAGGTCATGCGAGGGCGGGAATGACGGCGGTGAAGACGGCGGCAGCCAAGGGAATCGAGAGGGCGATGAAGACTCGCCGAAAGGCGGTCTCTCCCGGCCGCTACTTCCTGCCGTACCAGCTCGACTGGATCAACGACGCGGCCGACCTCAAGCTGGGAGACAAGTCGAGACGGACGGGTTGGACCTGGGCGGAGGCATATGACGCGACATCCAGCAGGTTCCGAGGGAGCAATGCCCGCAATTGGGACTACTGGCTGTCGTCCGCCGACGAGTCGGCGGGGGCGGAGTTCGTCGGATACTGCGAGTTCTTCGGCAAAAAGTTCTTCGACCGGATTGTTGACAAATATATAGACAATCTCACCGACCCGCATACCAAGGAGAAATACACTGCATTCGTGGTCAGATGTCCGAACGGTAAGCGGATCACGGCCATGTCGTCCAACCCCAGACGCTTCCGCTCCAAGGGCGGAGACGTGGCATTGGATGAATTCGACTTCCACGACCAGCCCGGAGAGATGTGGGATGCGGCCAATGCGGTGACGCAATGGGGCGGGTCGATTCGCGTGTTCAGCACCCGGTCGGCGGAGGGGACGGAGTTCGACCGTTGGGCCGCGGCCTGCAAGAAGCTGTTGGCCGCGTTCGGAATCACCGACTTCGGCAGACGAGACGCATTCCCCGCATATGCACAATTGATCGCCAAGGCGAAAGAACTGAAGATTACTCCGGTGTTCAGCTATCACCGGGTGACACTGGACGACGCCATAGCTCAAGGACTGGCCGAGAAGATCGCCGAGGCAACCAATGTCGCCCGCAGTCGCGAGGAGTTCCGAGACTGGTGCAGGTCCAAGAGTCGGAATGAATCCGCGTTCCTGCAAGAGTATATGTGTCAGCCGAGCACGGACTACTCATCTTGGCTGACCTATGCGTTGATCCGAAGTTGCGAACACTCCGCCTGTCCCAAGGCGGGCGACGAGCTGGTGGGATATGAAGGCGGCGTCTGCGACATCGGAGTGGATGTCGGCCGCAAGCACGACCTGACGGTCATCACCGTGCTGGAGCACGTCGGAGACGTCCGATGGCTCAGACTCCGCAAAGAGATCAAGGGCATGCCGACGCCCGAGCAGGAGGACGTCCTGGCGGGGATCATCCGCGGGGTGCGACTGGGACGGTGCTGCATTGACCGGAGCGGCATCGGACTCGGACTCTGCGAGCATACCCAACGCACCTTCGGAGAGCACTGCATCGAAGGGATCGACCTGACCAACAAGAACAAGGAGGTCCTGGCGAACGACATTCGGCACTCCTTCGAGGACCGCAGCGTGCGGATCTCCGCGGACGACGCCGACCTGACCGAGGATCTACACAAGGTCCGCAAGGGCGTCACGGCGACGGGGGCGATTCGCTTCGAGGGGGAGCGGGATGATGCCGGGCACAGCGATCGGTTCTGGTCGCTGGCACTGGCGCTGCACGCGGGCAGCGGGCAGGCGCACGTGCCGTTCGAGTACCTGCCGGCGGGCAAGTGCGTGGCGGCGGGAGGGGTGATCTGGTGATGAAGAAGCGGTCAGCGGTCAGCCGTCAGCGGTCAGCCACACGCCGGGGCAAGACCGCGCATCGCGCGGCCTCCCCAAAAACACAGCGCCCGGAGGTCGGGCGGATCACGCGCGAGCATGACGAGTATGGGGCCATGTGGCTGGGGGAGATCACCCCCGAGCGGATCAAGTCCGTCCTTCGCACGGCGGCGGAGGGATATCCCGCCGACCAGGACGAGCTGTTCAATAGGATGCTGGAGACGGACGGCCGGCTGGCCTCCGTCTGGCGGACGCGACGACTGGCCCTCACCGGCCTGGATTGGCAGCTCCAGCCGGCCACCGCCCAAACGCGCGACCCGCGGCTGGACCCCAAGCGGGCGGAGGCGGTCTGCGACTATTGCCGCGAGGCGCTGGCGGACATCGCCGGGCTGGACGCGGCCATCAACCACCTGGCCGAGGCCATCGGGCGGGGGATCAGCGTGGTCGAGATGGAGTACGACGGGCAGTCGCCGGTCGCGGCCTGGACGGTGGGCGTGGATCAACTCTCCGGAGACTCGCGCGACCTGTCGCGACTGCGAATCCGCACACTGGAGAGCGGCTGGGACGGGCTGCCGGCGGACGAGTTCCCGGCGGGCAAGTTCCTGTGCCATAACCCTGACACCATCGGGGGCAACCGCTTCCGCGGGGGGCTCCTGCGGGCCAGCACCTTCGGATATCTGGCCAAGCACCTGGGGCTGCGCTGGTGGCTGATCGCCCTGGAACTGTTCGGGATGCCGATCACCATCGGCAAATACTCTCCCTCCGCGACCTCGGCGGAGAAGACGGCCATGCTGGACATGATCCGCACGATGGGGATCAACCGGGGGGGCATCTTCCCGGTGGGCTCGGAGGTCGAGCTGTTGGAGGCGATGAAGGGATCAACCTCCGGTGAGTGGCCGCACGAGCGGATGGCGGCGTTCGTCGATCAGGAGTTCGCCGTCGAGTTCCTGGGGGCCAGCCTGACCACACAGGTCGGCGAGACCGGCGGGGCGTTCGCCGCGGCCAAGGTGCATGACGAGGTTCGCGGCGACCTCTTGGCGGCGGACATCCGCGGCGAGGGGACGACGGTCCGCGAGCAACTACTCGTGCCGCTGTGCGTGATGAAGTTCGGCGAGGACGGCCGGCGCTACGCGCCGCTCTTCGGCCGGGTGATCGAGGAGGCCAAGGACAGGCAGGCGCAGGCCCTGCTGATCTCGACGGCGGTGAATGAACTCGGGGCGGAGGTGCCGGCCTCGGTGGTCGAGACGGAGCTGGGCGTGCCGCTGGTGGAGGAGGCGGACCGGGAGGCGGCGCTGGCGGGGAGAGCGGTCGGCTTTCAGCCGTCGGCTTTCAGCCAGAGGGGTGAGCACCGGCTATTGGCCGGCGCCCGACACGGAGACGCCACGCCGTGCGGGTGTCAGGAAGAGGGGCGACTGTCGGCACACTCGGCGCTGAGCACCATCGCCAAGCGGGGGTCGGCGATCGGCAGGCTCTCGGCGTGGATCGTCGCGGCGGTGTTCGCGTCCACGGCACACTCGCAGAATGTGATCGCGGCCGTGCAGGGGATGATCGAACGCAGGGAGAGGGACAAGGCGGGAGCCTTGTCCTACCCATTGTCCTCCCCGTCGTCATCCCCGTTGTCCTACCCGGAGGAGTTACCGGGGATGATCGACACACTGCCGATCGAGGACCTGGCGGAACTCCAGCGGCAGTTCATCCTGGCGGGCAGGCTCGCGGGGATGGCCGAGGCGAGGGGGAAGATTGAAAGCCGAAACGCCGAGACGCCGAGACGCCGAGACGCCGAAAGGCCGAGACGCCGAAACAGCCGGGCGGTGATGTCGGCTCACGCGGAGCGGATTGACTTTCCGGCGCTGCCGTTCGTCGAGGCCATCGTCATGCTTCGCGACCGGCTCAAGCTGACGCCGGAACAGTTCGAGAGTCTGGACGCGCAGGCCAGGTCGCGGGCGTTCCGCGTCGCCGGCATCTGGAACATGCAGATGCTCGCCGACATCCACGCGGCGCTCACCGCCTCCGTCGAGCGGGGCGAGACGGCGCGTGACTTTAGGCTGGCACTGCCGCAGACGGCCGAGCAGCGGGGCTGGACGGGCGAGAACCCGTGGCACGCATCGGTGGTCCACTTCCAGAACTTCGCGATGGCCCACGCGGCCGGGCGGCTCGGGGAGTACACCGACTACGGCGTGGAGAGCTGGCGGTTCGTCTCGACGGGCGAGAGCTGCCCGATCTGCCAGCCGCTGATCGGCAAGGTCTTTCGCATGTCGGACCGGCGCTACTATCCGCCGCTGCACTTCTGGTGCGACTGCGAGGAGGAGCCGGTCTTCGAGGGTGAGGCCCTGCCGGGCGAGATCGGGGACTCGGCGGACGTGGCCAACCCGGCATTGGACGCCGAGCGGTCGCGGCAGAGCGGATTCAAGTGGGACCCCGGCCAGTACACGAACCTGGAGCCGGTGGACCTGGCGCGGTTTCCGGAGCCGCTTCGAGCGGCGTTCGAGAACTACGCGAGGACGAATGATTGGGAGGTGGCGGAGTGAAAGCCGAAACGCCGAAACGCCGAGACGCCGAAACTGAATGCCGCGATCTTGTCACTGGATTCAACCGGATGGCGCTGCCGGTGGAGCCCCCGGATCGGGTGCTGCTGATTCCGTGGGGGAAGGTTGAGAGCGATGGCGCTGGCGGAGACCACCTCGTCGACGACGAAGCGGCCCGGATGATTATGGAGGCGTTCGCCGCCCGCAAGGGCGTGCCACTGGTCATCGACTACGAGCACGCCTCGGAGGGTGGACGGTACGCGAGCCCTACCGGAGTGGCCCCGGCGATGGGCTGGATCAATTCGCTCGAAATAGAGAGGGGCGTCGGGGTCTTCGGCCGAGTGGAATGGACCGAGCCGGGGGCGGAGTTCGTCCGCAAGAAGCTCTACCGCTTCCCGTCCTGGGCCGGCTGGATCGACCCGAAGAGCCGCAGGGTGATCGCAATCAAGAGCGTGGCACTGGTCAACCAACCGGGCATCGTTGGGATGCCGCCGATCGTGAACAAGGAAACGAGCATGGACCCCAAGTTTGACAGCGCGAGATGGTTCCTCAATTTGGAGGCCACCGCGACAGAGGAGCAAATTATGGACGAGTTGCAGAAGTTCCTCACGCAGTTGCGTGAGCTGGCCGGTGTCCCCGCGAGCGCCGATCAGGGAGCCATCGTCGCGGGGTTCAAGGCCAAGCTCACGGCGGCGCCGCCGGCGGCGTCGGTCGCGGTGTGCAAGGCGCTGGGTGTCAGTGAGACGGCACCGGAGGCCGACATCGTCGCGGCGGTCAACAAGGCCCGCGAGGTGGACCCGGCCAAGTTCGTGCCGGCAGCCGAGCAGGCCAAGCTGGTCGAGCGGCTCAACACTGTGGAGGCGGCGCTGTCGGCCAACAAGGCCGACGCCTTCATCGCCGGCGGAATGAAGGCGGGCAAGATCACCGAGGCCACCAAGGGTATGTGGCTCGGCGTGTTCAAGGCCGACCCGGCCGAGGCCGCGAAGCACCTGGAGGCCGCGCCGGTCATCGCCCCGAAGGACGGGAGGGAGACCGCCAACGCGGGCGCGCCGCCGGACGGGGCGGGCGAGCGGCAGGCGATCATCGCCAAGGCGTCGGCGGAGTTCGACGCGAACCGGGCGAAGCTCGAAAGGCTCACCTGCAAGGCGTCGTTCGTCGGCGGCGAGCTGATCGCCGCGGGCAAGGCGAAGCTGACGGAGGAGGAGGAGAAGAAGCTCGGTAGCTGACGGCTCTTGGCTGTCGGCTGGATGAGGTCGACGAGGGCGTCGGCCTCACTGATGGAAACAAACCGGAGCGCAAGCCTGGAGGCTTGTCCTCCCCGGAGACACGGATATGACAGCACTTGCAGCAAATCGCGAACTTGACAGGTTCGTCGATCAGGAATTGCGATCCCTTCCCCTCGCGGCCAGCGAGGTGATCTACAAGGGGGCTTACGTCGGGAAGAACCCGGCGGGCTACTTCAAGGCATTCGTGCCGGGCGACGAGTTCGCCGGAATCGCCTACGAGGCGGCGACGGCGACAACCACCGCCGGGGCGGTGAGCTGCCGGGTGTTCACGCTCGGCGACTTCGTCCTGCCCCTGACCAGCGTGGCCCAGAAGGACGTGGGGAAGGCGGTCTATGCCACGGATGACGCGACGCTGGCACTGACGGGACACCCCGACGCCTTCGTCGGGCGAATCCTGGCGGTCCACGCCACGAACTACGCCCTGGTGCGGCTGCGGCAGCCGGGCGAGAAGCCCAACCCCGGCGAGGGCTCGGTCGAGCTGGTGCTGACCGGGCACGAGAACTTCACCGAGACCGGGGCTACGGCGGGGACCTCCTGTGTGGGCGGTTTCGATCTCAAGAGCATCCTGGGAACCGGCTGGGTGTGCAACGACGCCGAGGACGGCGGGATCAAGGGCGACTTCGACGCCGTCGCGGAGGTGGCCCTGGCCTCCTGCCGGCAACGCAATGACACGCTTCCAGTGGACAAGGGGGTGACACTGGACGTCGACCTGGTGGTCGCGGATAGCGGCGACAACGCCGCCCTGGACATCGACTTCGGGTTCGGCACGGCCCTGACCACCAACAGCGAGGCGGACATCGACCACGGCGACATGGCCCAACTCGCCGCCTTCCACCTGGACGGCAACAGCGACGACATCCTGGCGCAATCCGACGACGCCACCACCGACGTGGCGGCGGTGGACACCACCAAGAACAACGACAGCTCAACCGACGTACCCAAGCACTTCAAGATCATCGTCCGCCCGAGCGGGGCGGTGGAGTTCTGGATTGACGGAGTGCGGGTGCTGCCGACCACGACGTTCGCCGTGCTCTCCACGGCCCTGTTGGCCGCGTTCATCAATATGGAGAAGACCTCCAACGACACGACCGCCTCGATCATCTTCCGCAACCTGCGGGTGGCCGGCGGGATGGGCATGGCGGCCTGAGAGGAGCTATGA
Organism: uncultured Planctomycetaceae bacterium; assembly: GCA_964514515.1. Classification (GTDB taxonomy): domain Bacteria; phylum Planctomycetota; class Phycisphaerae; order UBA1845; family UTPLA1; genus CAZERK01. The sequence goes on along the minus strand of CAZERK010000124.1, from coordinate 1,585 downwards.
GCCGTTAACTCTTAGCTGCCGGACAAACCAAACACACGGGCCTCTCCGAGAGGGGAGGCCCGAGAGGAGACAATGATATGGCCGTAATTGACACGGGACTTTTGACCAAGGGGCTGCGGAGCGAGTTCTTCAGTCGCTTCGCCGCCACACAGACATTCTTCCAGGACCTGGCGACGCGGATCGCCAGCACTGCCGAGAGCGAGAGCTACAAGTGGCTGGGGTCCGTCCCACAGATGAGGGAGCGGGGCAGTGGACGCCTGGCCAAGGGGCTGCGGACCGAAAGCTACTCGGTCGAAAACCTCGACTACGAGGCGACGCTGGAGGTCGACGCCAACGAGCTGGCGGACGACCAGACTGGGCAGATCGTGCTGCGCGTGCGCGAACTAGCCCAGTACGCCGCGACCCACAAGGACTACCTGCTCTCTGAGTTGCTGCGGCTGGGGGCCACGTCGGGCTACAACAGCTATGACGGAGTCACCTTCTTCAACGCCGCCCACGTCAGCGGGGCGTCGGGGAATCAAACCAACCTCGTGGCGGCGACGGCGGCGGCGGCGGCCAAGACCACCGCCGAGGTCAAGGCGGCGGTACAGGCGGCAATCGCGGCGATGCGGAAGCTGAAGGACGACCAGGGTCAGCCGATGATGCTCTCGCTCAACGGCCTGGCGATGGTCGTCCCCCCCGAGCTGGAATGGGTCACACGCGAGGCGCTGAACGCCTCCGTAGTCAGTAGCACCAGCAATGTGTTGGTCGGGGCGGCCAAGGTGATCTGCCTGCCATGGCTGGCGGACGCAACCAAGAGCTATTTGGTCAAGACAGACGGCGTCGTCAGACCGTTTGTCTTCCAAGACCGCGAGCCGATCAGTTTTGACTCCATCGCCGCGGGCAGTGAGCACGCCTTCAAGACCGGAAAGTACCTGTATGGCGTGAAGGCCCGCTACCGCATGGCCTACGGTTACTGGCAACACGCCATCGAAATCACCTACTCGAACTGACGCGAGTCGGAGCGAGTTCGGGGCCGTGGATGCGGTCGAACACAATTAGCCGCAGGAGTGACACATGGACGACACCAACAAGACGCAGGGGGCCGGCCAGGAGGCCGGTTCCGAAGAGAAGAAAGAGGCCGGCCCTGTGGACAAGAAGCCTGGGCCACGGCCAAGGCCGACGCTCGCAGGCCCGCCGCGAGGCATGAGCTCGTCGGTCAACCGGACGGCGAAGTTCGGGCCGGAAGGGCCGATCAACTCGCCGTCGCCGCGGCAGCGGCTCTGCGCGCTGCTCGGCCTGAAGGGGCCGACAGACACGCAGCTTTTCGGCGACGCCGCGGCGGAGATCGAGAAGTTGCAAGCGGAACTGGCCGGTCGGAAGTGAGGAGCTTGCTACCCTCCCCGCAAGCGCCCGCCGGGCTTGGACATGGGCCGCGGCGGGCGCGGGAGGAGGGAAGGGCTGTTAGCCGGACTGACCGGCCGGGAGGCCGGTCCTACCCGGAGAGCTTGCCATGAGCTACGCGACCATCACCGACTTGAAGGCCCTGCTCGGGGCGGACTACGCGGCCCTGACCGACCGGCAGACGTTCGTGACGGCGGACGAC
>CAZERK010000123.1:3574-8841 GCA_964514515.1 uncultured Planctomycetaceae bacterium | reverse complement strand
GTAATCAATTGGCGGTTCGCCACGAGCGAACCGATGGCCGCCGTCAGCCCCGCCGCGAAAAAAGTCCAGGGCACGAGCCCGCTGAAGGCGAACAACGGATAGGGCAAAGACGAGCTGCCCGTGAGCTTCTGCTGATTCAGATTGATGACCGAGCCGAAGACGAACGTGAAGACGAGCATCATCGCCAGCGGCGGAACGACCGCCCAGGCCGCCCCCAGCACCGAATGCTTGTAGCGTACGCGGATGTCGCGCCACGCCAGCATCCACATCAACTCTCGATAGCGGTAGACTCGGCCGAGCCGCAGCCCCACGTCCCGGCCGCCGCCCAGTTGAAGTCCCGTCAGGGTCGTCATGGAACGGGGCTCCTCGGCAGGACCTCGACGCCGCCCGGCGCCGAACGCGGCAGACGCCGCCCGCGGACCAGATCGCGATAATGCGCCGCACAGGCTCGAATCGTCTCCGAGAGCGAAAACCGCTCGTGTACGTGCCGCCGCCCCGCCGCCGCGAGCGTCGCGCGATAGACGGGGTCCTCGACCATGAGCCGAATCGCCGCGCACAAGGACATGGGATCGTCCGGGCGGACGAGCAGACCCGTCTGCCCGTGGCGGATCACGTCCCGGTTGCCGCCAACGTCCGTCGCGATGACCGGCAGGCCGCAGGCCATCGCTTCAAGCAGGGCGTTGGACAAGCCCTCCCATTTCGACGGGAGAACGAACACGTCGGCCGCCTGGTACCAGGGCAGCACGTCGCCCTGCTGCCCGACGAACCGCACGTCGCACCCGCCGAGCCGTTCGTCCGTCCATTGTTGGAGCCGCCCGTCCATGTAATCGCCGCCGACGACCACGAACGTCGTCCGGCCGGCGTAATAGCCGAGGCTGCCGACGGCCTCCAGCAAGACGTGATGGCCCTTGACCGGCTTGAGATTCCCGACCGACAGGATGACCGTGCGGTCGGCCGGCAACCCGAGCCGCCTCCGAACCGCCGCTCGATCCTTCGACGGCGCCCACCGCTGCGTATCGACGCCGTTCGTGACGACGTTGAAGATCTCGGCCGGCAGGCGCAGCTCCTGAGCGATGGCATCCGCAGCCGTCGCGCTGACCGCCCAACGATCATCGCACCGCGTCACGGCCGCGCGATACAGCCGGCGCCGCAACGAACCGAGCCGCCGCGCCGACTTCTCGAAACCGTGAAAGCTGAACGCCACGCGCACGTCGCCGCACAACCGCGCGGCCAGCAGCGAATCCAACAGCATCGACAGGCCCCGCACGTGCAGGACGTCGACGGCGTATCTGCGGAGGATGGAGGCAAGGTCCATCGCCCAGAACCGATCACGCCGGGCCTCGTACTGTCGCACGACGCGGACGTTCGGCGCGAATTCCTCGCCTTCGTCCGGCTCGCCCGGTCGACAGCCGCGCACCACGAGCACGTGCCGAAACGTGTGCGACGGCAGCCCGCGCACGACCTGCACCAACTGCCGTTCGAGCCCGCCGCGTTCCAATCGCCAGACGGGATGGCACACCGTGATGACTCGCCCGCAGACTCGGTCCCGTTGCACGCCGGCCGTCACCGGCGGCGCCAGGGCGCCGGTTGCGAGCGTCGCCTGCGCCCTCACGAAAGACGCCGACGCACAGGACGCAATTGACGACATCTGCTCAGGCGGAGACGTCGGCTTGGGCGTGGGCGATGCGGATGCAGACGGAGTAGGCGCACACGGCGCAGGCTTCGACGTCGACGTAAACATGCGAAATCCCGATCAACATCCGCCGAGCCGAGCCGCGCGAGACTGCTCCAGCAACCGGCCCTTCTGAGACAACGCTCCCCCCAGCGCGGTCCTTGGCGCGCACAGTCTGATTATCGGCCACGACGGCCCTCGTGATTCACCACGAGAAGGTTGAGGTCGGCGGCTTCGGACAAGCGTCTGCGAATCCAGTCGCTGATGCTGGGACTATCCGCCGCTCACGACGCACGATCTGCATTATCGGTCGCTGCGCGATTCGCAACCGGATGAGCGACGCAACCTGATGGGCTGCGAGACCGGATAGCCTGTAGGACTGGATCGCGCACAAAACCGGATTGCGCGCGAGACCGAATGGGCAACGGGAGCGGATGGGAATCGAACCCACCAGGAGCCGCGAAGCGACCCCTCGACGGCTTTGAAGGCCGCGGAGCCCACCAGGAACCCTGACGCTCCCAACCCGCACGGCGCCGGACCGGGCAAAGCACGTGCGGCCGATGCGCATTCTACTCCCGCCGCGCCGGGCGTTCAAAGGTCGTGGACGGCGGCGGCTTGAGCAAACAAGACCGCGGCTACAGAAGCAAAACGCTTTTGTAATGGGCAAACCTCCGATCCGTGGCATGAGAGAGATAGGTTATCCGACCCAACGGGACCGCCGGAGGATGCGATGATGTCCGTCGGCAACATGACGCTGTCGTCATTCCTGGTTCGTGCGGCGATCTTCGCGATGCCCGGCTTGCTGCTAATCGCAGGCGGCCCCAGTCCCGCCATGCCAAACGCCGACCCCCCGATCGGTCTGGGCGGGGCCTTCGCCCAAACGCTCACCCCGTGCAACTGGTACAAACTGCTGCTCTGCGCCGGCCTGATCTGTTTACCAGGCTTGGCCTCCTACCTGCTGTCGGACTTCCTCGCCGAGATCAAGTATGCCCGTTTGCACGCGCTTCGACGGACGCCCGGCATTGTGTGGATAGCTTTGGGTTACGTGCTGGCGATGGGTCTGTCGGTTCTCGCACTCATCCGTGCGGTCCATCTTTGGACAGCCTAGCAACTCGCAACCCAACCGGTGCGATTTCGACCCACGCACAGCCGGCGGCTGGACAAGGCCGGCCGACTCCGCATAGAAAACTCGCATGGGCTGGCTGGACCGCATCTTTCGACGCGAGCAACATCGCCGCCGGGAAATCCTCGCCCGGCCGTTTCCCGACGCTTGGTCGCGCATCCTCCAGCGCAACGTCCCGTACGAGCGCCGCCTCCCATCCGACCAGCAGGAGAGGTTGCGACAATTGGTCCAAGTATTCATCGCGGAGAAGACGTTTGTCACGTGGGGCGGCATCACGCTCGACGACGAGATCAAGGTCACGATCGCCGGCACAGCCTGCATCCTGCTCCTGGGCATCCCACACCTGGGCGTCTATCCGAAGCTCCGCGAGGTCATCGTCTGCCCGCACGATTTCGGCGAGGTCGTGGACGCCATCGGCCCGGACGGTCGACCCTGGCGAATCCCGGTCCTGCACGTCGGCGAGGCCTGGCGACGAGGACCGGTCGTCCTGGCGTGGGATAGCGTTCGTCGGGCGATCGCCGCGCCGTGCGACGGCTACAACGTCGTCTTCCACGAGTTCGCCCACGTCCTGGACATGATGACCGGCGAGGCCGACGGCGTGCCGCCGCTCCAATCCAGGCAACAAGCCGCCGACTGGCAGCGCATCCTCGGCACGGAGTTCCGCGCTTTCCTGGAGGCCGCCAAGCGGGGACGGCCCACCTTCCTCGACCCCTACGGCGCCGAGGGACCGGCCGAGTTCTTCGCCGTTGTGACCGAGCATTTCTTCGAACAGCCGCGCGAGCTGAAGGTCCTGCATCCGCAGTTGTACGAGCAACTGCGCGGCTTCTACGCGCAGGATCCAGCAACCTGGCGATACTCACGAACGGGGCATTGGAGATAGGTATCTCGCGGGTGAGACCAACGGCACCGATGGCATCACGCCTGCGATTCGTTCGCGGCGAGACTCCCTCAGAGACGCGGGCCGGGCGGACCGAGCCCATCGTGCGCGGCGGGGGATCTTGACGGATGGGCCGCGCGCCGCGAACGCTATTGCAGTAAGGCCAAGACCGACTGCGGCGTCTGGTTGGCGATGGCCAGGATGCTGGTCCCCGCGCTCGACAGGATTTGAGAGCGCGTCAGTCGACTGGTCTCGGCCGCAAAGTCCAGGTCGCGAATGCTGGATTCCGCCGACGTCAGGTTCTCCAGGGTGATCTGGAGCTGCGAGATGTTCGTGTCGAGGGTGTTCTTCTCGAACGCCCCCAGGCGCCCTCGCAGCACTGAAACCTGCCGGATGGCCTCGGTGACAATCTCCGCCGCCTGCGCTGGGTTGCCCGACACAAGGGAGTAATCCCCGCCGCTGGCGATCTGCGAGAGATAGCCGACCGAGCCGTTCCCCAGCCGGGATGCCGTCGTGGACTGCACGCCGATGTTGACTTGCTGATTGCTGTCGACGCCGGCGCCGAGCTGGAACGTGGCGCCCCCGCCCGTCACGGAGAAATCCGTCGTGCTGCCGTTTGTGTTGAACGCCTCCTGGACGCGCAGATCGAGGCTCAAGCCGAAGGTGTTGAGAAAGAGATCCAGGCCGCTGCCGAGCGCATTGGCGCCGTTGATCGTCGCGGCGACGTCACGACCGATGTCGCGCTTGACGGTCTCGCTGCTTTCGTTGACGGTGACAAAGGCGCTGCCCGTCGTGCCGATCTCCTCCACCTGGACAAAGGCGTTCGAGCCGTAGGTGATGGACGTCAGGTTGATGCCGCTGTTGGCGTCCGCCGCGTTGCGGAGCGAGGCGCTGACGCCGGTCGCGTCGCTGACGAGGTTGACAGCCGCCATGATGGCGCTGCCCCTCGTGCCGGACATCAGAGAGATGGTCGTCACACCTGCGGGACCGGCCAGTTCGAGCGTCAAGTCCTGCGCAATGGCGCTGGCTTGGAACTGGAGCTGCGCGTGCTGGGCGGACTGCGTGACCGTGACGCGGACCGGGATGTAGCTGGCCGTGCCGAAGGACACGCCGTTGATCCGCAGATCCGTCACGTCCGTCGCGGTGACGCCGCTCGTCACGTAACCCAGGCTGCCGTTGAGCAGCTTGCGACCGGCGAACGTCGTCGTGTTGGCGATGCGCGTGATGGACTCGATGGCGGAGTCGATCTGAAGCTGGTTCGCCTTGACCTCGTCGTCGGAGATCGCGCCTGCGTTGGCCGCCTCGATGATCTTGGCCTGGATGTCGGTCAGCAGCGAGGCGACCTCGTTGAGCGCGCCCTCGGTCGTGGCGATCACGTTGGCCGCCCGTTGCGAGTTTGCGATGGCCTGCCGAACGCCCTGGATCTCCGATCGGAGGTGCTCCGACACGATCAGGCCGGCGGGATCATCCGCACCGCGATTGATCCGCAGCCCGCTGGCCAGGCGTTCCAGCGAAAGGGACAGATCCTGGTTTGCGCGGCCTAATTGCCGGGCGGCGACGGTCGCGGCCGTATTCGGGTTACTCCGAGCCATGAC
>CAZERK010000123.1:0-3564 GCA_964514515.1 uncultured Planctomycetaceae bacterium | reverse complement strand
AATCCTCCCTGACTGTCGTACGGCGCCTTCTAGGGCCGCAGGAACGTCGCGTCCCCGGCTCCGGCGATGCGGCCGGCGCGACTTCCGAAGATGACCGCGCGCTTACGATTGCTCCTTGCGCGAGTCTGAGGGACCTTCTCCGTTCGCTACACCACCGTTGGGGGGCAGGTCTTCTGGCTTCATCTTGGCCGCCGCCCGGTTCTCCCGCTTGATCGCTTCGTAAACTTCCTTGCGGTGCACGGGGACCTGGCTCGGCGCCGTAATACCCAAGCGAACCTTGTCGCCCCGGATGTCGACGACCGTAATCTCGATGTCGTCACCGATCATGATCGTCTCGTCACGTTGACGCGATAGCACCAACATCGCAGGCTCCTTCCTGGCCGCATGGAGGCGAGGTCCAATCGCCGGTCGTCGTCACCGCCGCTCGTCCCTCGATCGCGAAAGCAGGGCGGCGCAGGATGCGACCACGGCCCGGCGCCGCTTCGCGCGCCGCCCGCCGGGTATCATCGCTCGAATGCTGACACGCAGTCATGTCTCTGCTCCGTCCGTTCGTCCAACGCCGCGCTCACGCTCAACGCTCCCGCCGGGACCGTTGTCCTCTGCTCGCCTTGCCAACCGGCGTCCGCCCGCCCTCATCCGACGGCGGCCGCCCTGCTACGAACCCAAGCCTTAGGCCGTCCGGCTGACCACGGCCTCCCGAATCGGAAGCCGCATCAGCGGATGCCGCGTGGCGTATCGCTTCTCCGACAATACCAACTGCTTACCGACCCGCGTGGCCACGTTGATGACCAACGGACCCTGGAGGTTGGCCGTTAGAATCTCGTCCACCTTGTTGACGATGACGAACACCTGCGAGCCGTTCGTGTCCGCCAAGCCGATCTGGGCCAGGTCGTCTGCCTTGATGGCCACGCGGTAGTCCCCGACGAACATCCGCGGGTCGCACACGACGAAAGCCAACTCGGGCCGATGAACCGCCTGCATCCAGTAGAAGGGGCTGTCCTCGCCCGTCTGGATCAAGGCGTATTCGCGATCATTCGGAAACCCCAGCAGGCCTCTGGGAAAATTTAAGAATCGCTGGTCGTCTACTTCGATTCCACCGAACCGCGACGTCTCGATGATCATGACTCAGTCCTCCAGGTCGCCGCCGGGCGACCGACTCACCGTGCTGTCGAACCGTGGCCGGCCCACGCCTCTGCCACCGCCCTGTCACCCAGAGCGCCGGTCCGCCAGCCGATCAAGCAAGAATCCGTTCGCCGCCGCAATGCATCCATTCATTGCAAAAAGTCCAGCAGCGACAGATTCAAAGTCTGCGACCCCGCCAGCAGGCTCGCCTGGAGCGCCGTCTGGGCCTGCTGAAACCGCGTGATCGCTTCCGTGTAGTCCACGTCCTGCATCTGCGACAGCAGGATTTTCGTCGCCTCCACCGCGTCCTGCGTCTGCTCGACGCGCAACTGCATCGAGCGAGACCGCGCCCCGATCTCCCCCTGCGCGGCCACGACGTACTGCTGCCACGCGTTGATCTGGCTGCCGGCCTCCGTGATCTCCGACGAATCGTCGGCGAGCAGGCCGTCGCGCAGTCGATACAGCGCGCTGAAGATGCCCGTCTGGTAGAATTGCCCGACGTTGTCTCCTTCCAGCGTCGTCGCCGTGCCCGTCCCCTCGATGCCCAACTCCGCCGCCACGGGCGACAGGTTGATCGCCTCGACGGTGAGCAACCCCGCCCCGCCGGGCCCGTTCAGCCGGAGGCCCGCGCCGCCGGTGGTTGTCTCCACCGTAATGCCGGCGCCCGCCGCGGCCGCGGCCGCCTCGATCGCCGTCTTGATGTCTGCAAGCGTCTGCACGCCGCTCAGATCGACCTCGAACGACGTGCCCGCGGCATTCGTGATTCGGATGTCGTTGCCCGTCACGGGATGGATTCCGCGATAGCCGTTTAGCCGCGAAACGGAGACCGACATGTCCAGCGTCCGAATGCCCAACGTCTCGGCATCGGTTCCGCCGTTTTCGCCGACGACCAGCGGCGAACCCGAAATCTGGTTCTCGATCTCGATGCCGTCGCCGGCCGCGTTGATCGACGCGCGGATGCCGACGTGGGCGTTGTTCAGTCGGTTCAGCACCTCCTGCACCGTCGTCGCGCCGGTAAACGTCACGGTCGCCGTCAGGCTGCCGTTCGTGACCACGACGCCGTTGAGCAGGGTGATTCCGCCGAACGCCAAGTCGGTCAACTTGGTCGTGGGCATCACGCGGCGATGCACGTTGTCGCCGACGATATCCGCGCCGGCCCCGGCGCTCTTGCGGATGCCCAAGTCCGCCGCCGTCGTGCCTTGGCCGACTTCCTCGATCTGGATGGCGTTGGGACCGCCGTTGGTCACGAGAAGCGTCGCGCCGTCGGCCGGGTTGATCCCCAGCGTCGCCGTGCTGCCTGCCGCGGTTGCCGCTGCGTCGAACTTCGCAATCACGTCTTGCAGCGTGTCCGCTTCCGTCAGGTCGACCTGGAAGTTGATCGCGCCGTCCGTCACGGAGAGGCTGCCCAGGCGGATGCCGGCGCTCACCGCGCCGTCGAGCTCCGTCAGGCGAACATCTGTTGACAACTGCACGTCAAAGCCCGCGTATCCGCCCGTCACCGATTCTCGCAGCCCGAAGAGACTGGACGCCGCGATGCCGTAGCTTTCCGCCGTGCCTTGATCAACGAGCGTCGATCGCTGCACGAGGTCGCCGAAATTGGCGATCCGTCCCAGCGAGCTGCTCAGCGGCGCTGATTTCACCCGTCGCCCACCGAAGAGATACAACCCCTGGAACTGGCGGTTCCCGACGTTCATCAGTTGATCGATGATGCCGTCGATGACGACCGCCTGGGCGGCTCGCTCCTCGGCGCTGGAGAAGCTGCCGGCCTGCTCGCTGGCGATCCGGGCGGCGTCGATCAGCAGGTCGCTGACCTCCGTCACCGCCTGATCGGATGACGCCAGATAGTTGTCCGCGTATTGCAGGTTGGTGAGGATCTGATCCTGCCCTTCCAGCGAGGCCAGCATCCGAGCGATCTTCTCCGACGCCACGGGATCGTCGCCGACCGACAGGATTTGCCGGCCGCTGGAGATTTGCTGCTCCTGCCGGAACAGCCGCATCGAGTTGGAACGAAGCTGCGACAGGGCCGCGTACGTCCGCAGACTGTTGGATACGCGAGATAGATTGCCTACCGAAATCGACATCCCTGTCGCCCTGTGCGGCGGCGGCTTCGGCCGCTCGCCCTTCGATTATCTCACCAACGCCAATAACGTTTGCATCATCTCATCCACGACGACCATGAACTGGGCCGCGCCCTGGAACGCCCGCTGGTAGGACAGCATGGCGACCGTCTCCTCGTCCAGGCTGGCGCCCGAACCCGTCTCCCGCAGCGCCGTCAACGAATCGAAGATGACCGCGCTGGCCTCGGAGGACCGAAAGGCGCTGGGCCTGATCCTGTGCCGCAGCATCCGGGAAAACGTGTCCATCCAGAACGAGGACCGGTACTCGACCGCGGGCTTCCTGCTTGAAAAGCAGGAGCGCGAGCAGGTCAGCGCCATCACAAGG
>CAZERK010000122.1:6190-8896 GCA_964514515.1 uncultured Planctomycetaceae bacterium | reverse complement strand
GGGGCGACCTTGGCGGGGAACCCGGGCGATGGAACTCTGGTTGGGCTGGTCGCTGCGCCTGTTCGTCGTCGGCCGGCTCGTCACGGCAGCCGAGGTCGTGATGCCGTCGGGCGGCCTTCTCTCAATCGTCGCCTTCATCTGCTACGGCGGCAGCCTGCTGTGCGCCTATCAGCTCAGCGGCATGGCGGCGTTGATTCTGGCCGCGGTCGAGGGCGTCTGCATCCCGATCGTCATCATCGCGGCCTTCAAGGTCCTGCCGAAGACGGCTCTCGGGCGGCAACTGATCCTGGATCCGCCCGGCAAGGAGAACCCCGGCGGGACCGGCGACCCGGGCCGCTCGACGCCGCCATCCCGCGAGGATCGCGAGGAACCGCTGTTGGGCAAGCAAGGCGTGGTCGTGACGATGTTGCGTCCCAGCGGGACAGCCGAGTTTGAAGGTCGCCGGCTGAGCGTCGTTAGCGACGGCGAGTCCGTCCCCGTCGGGACGAAGGTGCAGATCGTTCTGGTGGAGGGCGGCCGAATCGTCGTGGAGCCGATTCGGGCGTCGTCTCCTTGATGCAGCTATTACACGAAGAAGCGCCTTCGAGCGTTCGTTCAGTTTTCGAATTCCGTCCTCTTCTCGGGAGGCAGCGTATGACTTCGATTCTCGGACAGGCTCAAATCGGCGACTGGATCATGTGGGCCGGCGTCGCCGCGATCTTCATCATCCTGCTGGTTCTGCTCGCCATCGCCCTGGCGTTCGGCAAGCTCTGGATCCGCGCGAAATTCAGCGGCGCTCCAGTCGGCTTCGGCGCACTCATCGGCATGATGCTCCGCCGGGTCAACGCCTCGCTCATCGTCGATATGCGCATTTCCGCGATCCAGGCGGGCATTCTGGACCTGTCGACGCCGGAACTGGAGAGCATCTTCCTGGTGCGGCGGCGACCGGACGACGTCCGCATCTGCGTATCCGCCTTGGTCACCGCCCACAAGGCGGGAATCCCCATGCGCGTGGGCGATCTTCAGAGCCACCTCTTCGCCGGCGGCGACGTGACGAAGGTCGTCAATGCGATGGTGGCAGCGACGCGGGCGAAAATTCACATGGACTTCGACGCCTCCCGCGCGATCGACTTGGCGGGCCGCGACGTGCAAGGCGCCATCTCGACCTCCGTCAATCCGAAGGTCATCGATTGCCCCCTCGCCAAGACGGGGCCGGAGTCGCGGCTGGATGCGGTGGCGAAGGACGGCATCCGCCTGCTCATCAAGGCCCGCGTGACCATCCGAACGTGCCTGGAGCGGCTGGTCGGCGGAGCGACGGAGGAGACGATTGTCGCCCGCGTGGGGCAAGGCATCGTCAGCGCCGTCGGCTCGTCCGATTCATACAAGAACGTGCTGGAGAACCCGGACCATATCTCGAAGCGCGTCCTGGATCAGGGGCTCGACGCGGCGACGGCCTTCGAGATCGTCTCGGTGGACATCGCCGACGTCAGCGTCGCGGGCGTGGCCGACAAGGCAAACGGCGGCGCCTACCTGGTCACCGAGCGTGCCTTGGCGGACAAACAACAGCGGCAGGCCGAGGGGGAGGGACGCCGGGCGATGGCCATCGCCAAAGAGGCGGAGATGCGGGCGATGGTCGAAGAGAACCGGGCCAAGCTGGTGCTGGCAGAAGCCGAGGTGCCCCGAGCGATCGCCGACGCGTTCCGATCGGGCAATCTCGGCATCATGGACTACTACCGCCTGCGAAACATCCAGGCGGATACGGGGATGCGGGAAGCGATCGGCAAGGATGACGCGACGGGCGGCGAAGGCGGCCCCAAGGCGCAGTCGTAGTTGGCCTTTGGGCCCCCGCAGCCGTCCTTCTTGGATCACCGTGCGCAATTCGGAGGCGCGCGGTGATTGGGCCACGGCTTCTATGAGGCCTGTCGCGCGGAGCAGCGTGCTTGAGCTTGGGTGATGATGGAACCGAGCACAGAAGGATTCCTGAGCAACGTCCCGGTCCTGGCACGATCCGGCGACGACAGGCACGACTGGGTCTACCTGATCGTCGTCCTAGGGTTCACGGCCCTGTCCTGGCTGTGGAAGACGATCACGAAAGGACGCGAGGATGCTGCGCATCGCAGCCGCGGAGAGCACGCGAGGGGCGAGGCTGAAACCGAAGAGCCGACGAAATCGCCGTGGCCCACCCTTGCCGGCGAGCCGAGCGATGAGGACGTCGGAGAACCCTGGACGCCCCGGGCGCCCGAAGCAGATGCCTGGGGCATCTCGACAGGAGAAGGCGACGACGCCTCCGCGCCGCACCCCCCGCTTGGCCGGTCGGTAGCTCAGGCCTCGGCACGAGGCGAGATGCCTGAGCAGCCCGCAGCGAGAGACGAGCCGCTCGGGCGGTCCGCGACGTATCGCCGGCCGATAGATCAGCCGCCCGCGGGAAAATCGGGCGTTCCGATGGGCGAAGGCCCCCCGCCGATACCGGTCGGATCGCGCCACGTTGAGACGGTCGCGCGGCCGCTTCCGCCTGGGCCGACCCGATTGAAAACGGCAGCACGGTCTGTGCCCCCGTTCGTCGCGAATCAGACTGGCATGCCCCAAGCATCGGAGCGCGATCTCCTGACCGTCTGGCGGCTTCGGACGATCGGCGAGGCGCCCGAGCATCAAATGCCCGGCTACGACACGACAACCGCGGCTGGAATCGGGTTTCTCGAGAACTCAGCGGATGGGATTGCCGACAGA
>CAZERK010000122.1:0-6180 GCA_964514515.1 uncultured Planctomycetaceae bacterium | reverse complement strand
CCGTGATGACTACGAGCCGCAGCAGCGCATTTCGGCGCCGGCTGCGCCAGGCGCGCGGCCGTCGCGAGCGGCTGCGAGAAGCGATCTTGTGGTCGGAGATTCTCGGCTTGCCCCGCGGCTTGTCGCAGTTTCGGGACCCACCCTCCACCCGGATGGAGCCGTAACCGAGGTTCAACGCGCCTTAGCAGATTCTGCGGGCAACTCCGCCCCATGCAGATTGCATCCAGCATCAGAATCTGATGGGACGTAACAGTTGCGTGTTATTCTAATCAAGTTATGTATCACATTCTTCGAGATTTCATGGCTGTCTTATCATCATAACAAGTAATAGGTTGCAGACGCCATGATTATTGCGCCGTAACATTTCTTGCGAGGTTATCGTTATCTATCCTTGCACGTTCTCAAAGCTGTGCTATATTTCTGGCAGCAGCAACAGCAAAAGACTCCCCCCCGCATGGCCTGAGCAATCGGGCCACCGTACCGGTCGGACGGAACAGTGAGAGCGACCGTTCGAGACCGGCCAGCTAACCGAAGGCGAGACCGAGAAGGCGCGAGGCCCACGGTTGGTCGTCGTCTCCGGCACACCGTGCCGGGCGATCTCCTCCCCTACCGCGACAAGTGGAGCCTGCGCGAAGTGGCTGGGGCAGCCCTAGGAGGCTGCGGGAGCGAGAAGCCATGAAATGGGTCAGGAGCGAAATCGGCGGTGGTCTACTGCAAGGCGACGTTGGGGGAGCAAGCCGTCCGGTCGATCACGTCGTCAGTCGTCTCGGGGAGCACCAGCGCGAGCGCCTCGAACAGGTGTTCGCTGAACCCGTCGGGTACATCTCGAACCCGTCATTCGCGCGCGCCGCGATCGTCAAGGAGTTGTTCGGAAAGGGCCTGACCGGTCAGCCGTGGTGCAATGCCGCGTGCAGTGCCGAACCTGCCGATCGATCGACGGAGCCGGTGCACACGCTATCAGCGGCCGAGGAGCGCCGGCTGTTCCTGCGGATGAACTACGCGCGTTATCGAATGAGCCTTCTCATGAAGCGCATCCGCAGCAAGCGTATCACCAACAAATCGGTCAAGGAGTTGCTTTGGTGGCACGCGCGGGCGATGGAGGCTCGTTGCCGGATCGTCCAGGCGAACATGCCGCTCGTACTGGCGATGGCTCGGCGGACTCGGCTCACGCACATGGACTTCGCCGAGCTGACCAGCGAAGGCAACATGGCCCTGCTGCGAAGCGTGGACAAGTTCGATTGCAGCCGCGGATTCAAGTTCAGCACGTACGCATGCCGTGCGATCCTCAAGAGCTTCAGCCGCGTGGCGATGCGAACCAGCCGTTATCGCGGCCGCTTCCCCACAGAGTTCGACCCCACGATGGAGCCGAGCCATCACCAGGCGGATATCCGGGAGGAGCAGGAGGCGGATTGCGTAGACGAACTTCGCGGCATCATGCAGGCAAACTCCGCCGACCTCAACGACGTTGAATACAAGGTGATCCAAGCCCGGTTCGCGCTGAGCGGCCTCGAGGGGACAAGCACCGTGGAACCTCAGACGCTGGAGCAGGTCGGCCTGCTCATCGGCGTGACGAAGGAACGCGTCCGGCAGATTCAGAACAAGGCGTTGGCCAAGCTCCGGGCGAAATTGCAGGAAGACTTCCTCGCGGCTTAGGCCGCTCTCCATACCGTACCTCAATATTCGTTCCCGCGTAGGGCCTCGAAACCACCGGTTCCGAGGCCTTCGTGTTTCGTGTCAATTAAGCAGGGGCACGAGAAAGCAGAACAGAAGAAGGGGGCGGGGTCGTTTCTGATCAACAAACGACTCCTGCCCCCTTTTTTCGATCCCCTCAGCCACGGCCCGTCCGAAGATCGAGGGAGCCTGCCAGCGTGATCGCATCGGTGGATTTCACGGACTCGGAGTCGTAGGATGGGGCCCGCGCGGCGTTGCGTGGATTTTTGGAGGCTGCGATGAAGGTACACGAATACCAGGCGCGTGGGCTGCTTCAGTACGCTCGGGCGCCGGTTCCACGGTTTGAGGTCATCGACTCGCCGGAACAGGTGCGGTCGGCCATCGACGCGCTGGGCGGCGGGAAGCTCGTGCTCAAGGCGCAGGTCCATGCCGGCGGGCGCGGCAAGGCCGGCTACGTCGTGCTGTCGGACGATCCCGCGGAGTTGGAGCAGCACGCCCAGCGGATGCTCTCGGTGCCGATGGTGTCGAAGCAGACGGGCCCGACCGGCGTCAAGGTCCGCAAGCTATTGCTGGCGCCCGCGGTGGAGATCGAGAAGGAGTTCTACGTCGGCATGGTCGTCGACCGTGCCCGGAGCTGCCCCGTCATGATGGTCTCGCGCGAGGGAGGCGTCGAAATCGAGGAGGTCGCGGCGAAGAACCCGAACGCGATCATCAAGGAATGGATCCACCCGCACCTGGGCTTGCAGCCGTACCAGCTTCGTCGATTGACGATGGCCCTGGGGCTCAAGGGCGAGCACGCCAAGCAGGCGGCCCGTACGATGTCGATTCTCGCCCAGGTCTTTGTTGACAAAGACTGCAGCCTGGCCGAAATCAATCCGCTCGTCTTGACGAAGGGCAAGGACGGCGAGCCGGGCGAGATCATGGCGATCGACGCGAAGTTCAACTTCGACGACAACGCCCTGTTCCGCCATCCCGACGTCCAGGAGATGTTCGATCCGTCGGAGGAGAACGCCAACGAGCTTCGGGCCGCGGAGCACAGCCTGAACTACATCGCGTTGGACGGCAACATCGGCTGCCTCGTCAACGGAGCCGGTCTGGCGATGAGCACGATGGACCTCATCAAGCTGCACGGCGGCGAGCCGGCGAACTTCCTCGACGTGGGCGGCAGCGTGTCGGAAGAGAACGCCGTCGAGGCCTTCCGCATCATCCTGTCCGACCCGAAGGTTCGGGGCGTCCTGGTCAACATCTTCGGCGGAATCGCCCGATGCGACGTCATCGCCGGGGCGTTGATTCACGCCGCGAAGGAGATCGGCTTCAAGGTGCCGGTCGTCGTCCGGCTGGAGGGGACGAACGTCGACAAGGCGCGGCAGATGTTGGCGGAGGCGAAGATCGACGCCCTCATCGCCGCCACGGACCTGACCGACGCGGCCAAGAAGGTCTGCAAGGCCGTCGCCTGATCGCGCGGCCATCCAGCCTGCGCCTGCGACATGGTTGAGATTCGTCCATACGCTGAGGCCGACGAGGCGGCCGTCGCCGCTCTATGGCGGTCAGTCTTTCCCAACGCGCCGCCGTGGAACCATCCCGAGGCCGACATCCGTCGCAAGCTGGCCGTTCAACGCGACCTGTTCCTGGTCGCCGCGCAAGGCCAGGACGTGATCGGCACGGTCATGGGAGGCTACGACGGCCATCGCGGCTGGGTATACTATCTGGCGGTTGCGCACGACTGCCGCGGCACGGGCGTCGGTCGGGCGTTGATGCGCGAAGTCGAGCGCCGGCTGATCGAGAAGGGTTGCCACAAGCTGAATCTCCAGGTGCGCGAGACCAACCAGCCCGTCATCGCCTTCTACGAGAAGATCGGCTACCACGTGGAGTCGCACGTCAGCATGGGCAAGCTGCTTGAGCCTGAAACTTGAAGCGGCTTCCCTGGAAAGGCACGCAGATGCCTATCGAGGTGCGATGCCCAGCTTGCGGCAAGCTCTTGAAGGCAGCGGATCGGCTGCTCGGGAAGCGCGTCAGGTGTCGCTGCGGGGCCGTTCTGGTCGTCCCACCCTTGTCATCTGGCTCGCAAAGGACGTCGGCCGGGCGGGCATCTTCCTCCTCGTCTTCACCCCTGCCGTCGCCGCTTTCAGACTCGTCCTCGCAGTTGTCGCTGTCAACAACGCCGTCGCGCGGAGTTGGCAAGACGCCGCCGGTAACAACGCCGCGCACCAAAGGCGGCGCAATCGATGAACTGGATCCATCCGACAGCAAGTTCGACCACCAGTGCGCGGCGGCGTTTCGGCAGAGCCTGTCGAGGGGTGCGCGTTCCATGCTGATCTCGACAGCGATTGGAGCGGGCATCCTGATACCGCTGCTGTACGTCGCGCGGCCGGCCCTGGTCGCAGCCGATCAACTGGTCCTGCTGAGCCCGACTCGCGCGTGCCTCGCGCCGGCGTTGCTCGCCGCTGTGTTCGGGGCGCTGTTCGGCGCCGCTGCTTCCTACCGACTCACGGAGTCGTGCGATCTGGGCGGCCGGTTCCTGTTCGCGATTGGCCTTATTGGCACGCTACTGCTGCTGGGAACCGCGTCCTTCGCCGCCCGTTTCTTCATGCCGCCTCTCGCCGGCGGGCTGCTCTCGTTTCTGCTCTATGCCGTGGGCTTCATGTCGACGCTCGTGCTCGCCATCCGAACCCTGATCTTGTCGTGATCTGATCTGCCGAAACGCTCGCCCGGGCCGTGCCAGTCTTTGCGCCGCCCCGTGGGCACGGACGGGCAGCCGAGTTTGCGAGTGTGGGACTCGGCTGAGGAGGAACTCTGAGGTATAATGGGAGAAAGAACCCGTCAGGCCGCTGGGGCGGCTGTGCTGAGAAGGAACGAGTGCGATGAGCATCGGTAATTGTTTCGTGGCAATGCCGTTTTCCGAGGAATTCAGGAAAGCGTACGACGAAGCCATCAAGCCAGCTGTCGAAGCGACCAAGCTCAGGTGCGTTCGAATCGACGAGGACCGGACGCCCGGGCCGCTCCCAGAACACATCGTCAAGGCCATTCGAGAAGCCGTCGTGTGCGTCTTCGACATCAGCGGCAACAATCCCAATGTCTTTCTCGAGCTCGGCCAGGCTCAGGTCTTCGAAAGACCCACCATCTTGATCTCCAGAACGAGCGAGCTTCCATTTGACGTGAGAAGCCTGCGCGTGTTCTTCTACGAGCCGACGAATCCCGGATATCGTCGCCTCAGGGACTGTCTGACCGATAGCTTGTCTTCCGTCCTCGGAACGGACGAACGCGTGCTGGAAGAGCTACTGGCCCCAGCAACCTTGGACCAAAGCGGCAGCCCCTTTGTCATTGCTGCGAGTCCGCTGCCCTATCGAGAAGCGATGAGGACCGGTGGTGGGTACGAATTCCTGAGGAGGACCTCTTCGGACCACGTAGGGATCCGAGGCCTCATCCAGGCGTTCGGCGCCATGTATGGCCTGAAGCGTTTGCCGGAATTGCTGAATCCAAACGACTACGATGATAGGGTCGTGAGAGACAAGATGCACTTGTACTGCATCGCGAGCCCCAAGGCAAACCGCTGGACGAGCTTACTGCTGCAGGATTTCTACGATCACTGGGAACCACGGCTGGAATTCAAGGCGGATCCGCTCAGCAAGGATCTTCGCAACGTCCGCGTGCGGATCGAACACGACGACAATATCTACATATTCCCTGGATTCAATCAGAAAGCAGATCGCAGAGAATGGGACTTCGGCGTGATGATCCGCGGGCCCCATCCCAGAAACCAGGATCACCTTCTGATGATCTTGGCAGGACGGTCGGCGTTGGGCACGGAAGCCGCATGTCACGTCGCCACGATCCCCAAGTATGCTCGAATCATCCGGGACAAACTAAAGGATCAGGGCGCTGACCTCAACGATCACAAGCAGGCGTTCTGGGTAACGACACACGTTGGTCTCGACAAGGCTGGCGGGAAGTATGAGGCGGACCTGACGACGTTGACCATCGCTTCGGTCGAACGCTTCCGGCCGAGACAGCGCTGAGCGCGAGGTCAGAACAACCCCTCATGCGAAGCCTCGCCACCTCCTGATGGTCTCCAGATTTCACAGGGCTCCCCAGGCCTAGACGGACGGCCATCGGATCGTTGATGAAAAGAGACGCAGCAACGAAGCAAAGGCCCCGCCCTGCCGCTAGACTACCGTCGTTACGGGAGGCAACGACGAGATGAGCAAACGGCAGGCGACGGCGATTCCCTTCACGCATCTGCACGTCCATACGCATTACAGCCTGTTGGATGGAGCGAACCGCATCGGCGAACTGGTCCGTCAGACCCAGTCGCTAGGGATGTCGGCCATCGCCATCACCGATCACGGCAACCTGTTCGGCGCGATTGAGTTCTATCAGGCGGCATTGGAGGCGGGCGTCAAGCCGATCCTCGGCATGGAGGCCTACATCGCCCCCGGCGACCGACGAAGCAAGGACACGAAAGGCATCAGCGAAGCCAGCTATCACCTGCTCCTGCTGGCGATGAACAAC
>CAZERK010000121.1:0-8905 GCA_964514515.1 uncultured Planctomycetaceae bacterium | reverse complement strand
GCTGAGCGCCGACGACTCGATGGCGACGGGCCTGATCGAGGCGGGCGAGCGGACTGGCGAGCGGCTCTGGCGGATGCCGGTCTGGCAGGAATATCGCGATCAGATCAGCGGCACGGACGGCGACCTCAAGAATACCGGCGGTCCGAGCGGCGGCTGCATGACGGCGGCGATGTTTCTCAACGAGTTCGTGGGCGAGAAGACGCCGTGGGCGCATCTTGATATCGCTGGCGTGGCCTACATCGCGAAGCAAACGCCGATCTGCCCCGTTGGCGCGACGGGCTTTGGCGTACGGCTTCTCGTGGATTACATCCAGCACGCCTAGCGCTGGCATGGGGGAGATGGGAACGCGAATGATCGGAACGTATGAAGGCAAGACGCCCGTAATCGGCCCAGGCGCCTACGTGCATCCCAGCGCGGACGTGTTTGGCGACGTGCGGATCGGCGACGGCTGTTGGATCGGGCCTGGCGCGAGGATTCGCGGCGACTACGGCCGCATCGTGATCGGCCGGTGCACGAGCATCGAGGACAACTGCGTCATCCATGCGCGGCCCGGCGAGCAGACGACGATCGGTGATTGGGTGACGGTGGGGCACGCGGCGGTCGTCCACAACGCGACGATCCAGGACTGGGCGATTCTCGGCATGGGCTGCATCGTCTCGGACTGGGCGGACGTGGGCCGTTGGGCGGTCGTCGGCGAGGGCGCCGTCGTCCGGCAGAACCAGAAGATCCCCGCCGAGCGGATTGCGGTCGGCGTCCCGGCCCAGGTCATCGAGAAGCGCGTCGGTGACGAATACCAAGCGCAATGGCGGCATTTCAAGGAGACCTACGTGGACCTCGCGCGGCGCTATCCGACCGGCTATCAAATACCGGACTCGCCGTGACGACGTTCAGTCTTTTTGGGGGAACCAGCGAAAGTCGCCAGTCGTTGTCTGATGAGAGTCGCGGGCTGCTGACAGATGAGAGCCGCGGGCTGCTGACAGATGAGAGCCGCGGGCCTTGGCCCGCGGGTGGCCGCGTCAACGACCGTAGCCGCCCCGGACGCATTCTGCTCCCTCTCCCTCGATGGGGGAGAGGGAATCCAAGGCATCTTGCACGCCGATGCTACCCCCCGGCCAAGGCCGGGGGCTCTCAGGAACAACGTTGCACGACGGCTCTTGGCAATCGCACGAGGATTGTCGACATGCGATCCAGAAGACGTGGAATCCTGGTCACGCTTCTTGTGCTCCTCAGCGCATGGCTCGGCCTCTACTACTACGGACACGTGGATCGCGTTCCAGAGGTCTTGGATGCCGAAGGATGGCATCTGGAGTTCACGCATGCGCGATGGACCTGCCACGTTTGCACGGGCCACGTTGAACGCCTGACGTGCCTGGGCAAGCCCGTCAACCCGCCGCGGTTGCACGCCGACGACAGGTTTGGAGGCGGCTTCTTGCGGATGAGCACGCCGTTTGGAGATTCCGTGACTTTCAGCCGTTGACCGCTTGGAAGTTCTTTCACGGAAACAGAGTCTTCAAGACCAACGACGCGGTCATCACGCCGGAGGATTTGGCCCGCGGTTACTATCCCGGCGACGACGAACAGGAGCAGTTCGACGTGTCCTTTTACACGTCCAAGAAGCAGGGCACGCCGCCGCATTGACGCCTGGTCTGGACCGTGACGCACGTCCGCTGGGTCAATCCGAGTCTGATCGACAAGCCGACCTGGCAGGCGCCGGAGGCAATCTCGCTGCAGACGGGTGACGATGACCCCCTTGTGCCAGGCGTGCCGTGACCTCATTCAAACGCATCGAGTTCGATTGATGAAAGCCGACGGCCTTGTGCGTGTTTGGCGTACTCAACTCCAGGTTCCCCGGATCCCACGATCTCAGGCCGGGCGGTGCTGCGGCCGAGTCGGCAGGAAACGGCTTGGTCAACCGGTTCGCGTCATGGGCAGCACGGACCGGCTCCGTGAGGCAAACCGCGCCGCTTTCGGTGAGGACGTCGGGTCATCTTCGACCAGGGCAACCGCATTCTCGCCGTGTTGGCCACGACGGCGTACGTCTGAACAGAGCCGCGACCCGCCGCGGCGGGGAGCGGTTTTCGTGCCCGGCGTCTGGACCGCTCCCTGATCCGCCGCGGCGGACGGCTCTGTTTGGGAGAATGCAATTGCCCTGCCTCGCCGCTCGGGTCGTCGTATTCTCGGAATCAGCGTCGCGTCTGCTCATCAGCGTCTGCTCGATGGCGAGCCAGGGCTGGGGACGTATCGGGGCGGCGACGACGGCCACGGGCGAAGGCGCGAATCCCCCGGTTCCCATCCGCCGCCCGACGCCGCAGTCAGCGAGCGGTTGCGGATGGAGATGCGAGGGTGGCGCAGACCTCCCGGCGCATGGAAGACGGCTCGGTCCGGAGGCGCGCCGACCGGGAGAATCAAACGGTCCCGCGTCAACCCGGTCGTTGTTGGATCTTGTGCGGCCTTTTGACTGCCGAGCCCGGGAGCGGTCGGACCCAACGCGGTGCCCCGCCGCCAACTCCCCGGAGGCCCCACGCCAGTCACAAAAACCAGTCTGCGGGACATGGATTTCCGGTCCGTCGGCCGATGCAATAGCTATGGACGCGGTTCTGGTAGGGTCGACCTCATCCGGCATCGATGCCGTTGTGCTGTGTCGCCGACGCACGGGCAAACGGCGCGGCGAAACCGGGCGCGGGCGTCAAGTCGGAAGCCGCGGCGAGACCGGATGCGTGCGTCGGGGCGAAACTCAGCACGGGGCCGGCCGCGACCGCGCGCATACCCACGATTGCGGGGGTACGCGCCGCTTTGCGCGCAGCCGGGCGCGTGGGAGAGGTCAACGTGAAGGCCTCCCGCTGCTGCTCAGGATGCACGAGGCGCTGTTAGGGCGACGGACCGCGACGATCGCCCGATTCCTGGACGCATCCCAATGGTGGCCGCCGGCCGCACTGCGCGAACTGCAACTCCGCAAGCTCCGCCGCCTCGTCGAACATGCCCGGCGCAACAGTCCCTACTATCAGGCGATCGGCCTGCCGTCCCCGGAGCATCTTCGGAGCCTGGCCGACCTTGAGCGTCTTCCGCTGCTCGATCGTGACGCGCTTCGCGACGCGGCCTGGCAGATGCGGTGGCGGAAACCGGCCGGTCGAACGTTGGCCTGTCATACGCACGGCACGACGGACGATGCGTTCGTTTTCTTTTGGGACCGGAACCGACAGGCCTGGGACAAGGCGAACCGCACGCGGGCACACGCTTGGCATGGTCTGTATTCGGGGGAACCTGAATTGCACGTCTGGCCGCTGGACCCCCCGAAATCCGCCGCCGGCCGGCTGCGACAGCGGCTCCGCGAGTTGCGAGACGAGCTATTCAACGAGATGCAGATCGACAGCCTCGGCGCATTTCGAGAGCACCTGCCGATGACCTGGCAGGCGTGGCGACGCTTCGACCCCGCGTGCGTCACGGCCTATCCCTCGGTCCTCGCGGAACTGATCGACCAGGGGCGGTCGGTCGGCTGTCGGCTGCCCAGCGGTCGGCTGCGACGCATCTTCCTAACCGGCGAGGTGACGTTCGACTGGCAGAGGACGCTCATCGAGCGATCGCTCGGCGCGCCGACGTCTCAGGACTACGGCATGCAGGAGGCTGGGGCGCTGGCTTATGAATGTCCGCACGGTCGATGGCACGTCTCTGCTGAGTCCGTGATCATCGAGATCCTCCGCGACGGACGATCGGCGGCTCCAGGAGAATACGGGGAAATCGTCGTGACCGGCCTGGAGAGCTTCGCCATGCCGATCATCCGCTACTGTACCGGCGACATCGTGCAGGTTCCCGAGCCCACGCCGACGGCTTCATGCGGACCTGTGGGCCGGGGTCCCGTGCCGGAATGCCCGTGCGGTCGGGGCCTGCCGATCCTGCCGCCGGTTCGCGGCCGGGCATCTGATTTCTTGCAAGCTGCCGACGGGACCTGGATCGCCCCCGCGGCCGTGATTGCATCCGTCGGGCAGGCGCTCGATCATGAGAGCTTCCAGATCGGGCAGGAGGCCGACGGGCAGATCGTCCTGCGCGTTCTCGCGGCCGACGGCGATGCCGCGCGAGGCTGGACCCGAGTCGCATCGCATCTTGGCCGGCTGCTTGGACCATCGCGGCCTTGGCGTGTCGAATACGTCGGCGCTTTGGAGCGATCGGCGTCCGGCAAGCGCCGGGTCATCGCCTCGCGCCGCACGGCGGCGGGCCTGGCCTCGCGCGACGGTTCTGTCGGCTCGGTCAGGCCGGCCCCGGCGGCGGACGCCGAACGTGCGTACGTGACGCCCTGGGCCTCGTTCCGAACGCGGTGCCATGACTATGACATCAGACGGCCCAACTCAGAAGCGCGCGGGCGACCCAGCGAAGGCCTTGAGCGAGTTGCCGCCCGATGAACTGCTGCGCTATGGGCGAGAGCTGGGTCTGGCGTTGCCTGACGGCGTGGCGCCTTCCGAGGCGGCGAGGCGAATTCGCCTTCACCAGGCCCTGCTGATCGAACTTGAACGCGACGCCCTTTTGGACATCATCGTGTGGGCCCGCCGGCCGGTCCGTCGATCCGCCGGCAAGGAGGAGATCGCCCGACAGATCGCCGCCGTTCAGCGCACGAATTATGAGGAATTGTCTCCTCGCGGGCTCGTCGCTTTGGCGCGTCTCCGCGAAATCGACGTCAAGACGACCGACGACGCCCCAACGCTGGTTGAGCGTTTGCGGCGGCACGACGGCTTCTGGAAACGCGTCGCGAGCAAGCGACGCCGGATCGTCGGTTCGTTCCTCGGCAAGCTCCTGCACGAACCACCGCAAGGCGAGCCGCCGCCGTACCGATTCCTGCCTGAGCATCCGGCGCTTCCGGGCGACGCCTCCCGCGAGTCGCTCAAGAATCAGATCGAGGAGCACGGCGTCGTGGGCGGGCTGGCCCAGCGGCTGCGGGGCGCCGCGGACGACTACATCAAGACCAAGCTTGACGAGATCGAGCACCGCATCGACTGGAAGCTGGACGAGATCGACGCCAGGCTGAGCGAATGGCGAGACCGTGAAGTTGCGAACCGACTGAAGATCCTCAAGATCACGCTGGTCTTCACGGTTCTTGTGGCGCTGCTCAGTCTGGGGTATAACTACTTGAAGACGCGAGGCGTCGGCGAACCTGAAGCGCTCCCGAAGCAGACGGCCGTTCAAACGGCAGCTCCAGACGAGCGGTGACTCGTCGATGCCTTTGAGCGGCTTACAAGGGTTCCCCGGCGCACGTCAGGCTTGACGCGGCGATCGCGGCCGACGCGACGGAATGCGGGGGCGGTCCTTGCGGGCCGTGCGAAGCGACGAGCCCCGAATCGCAGATACCGAAGCGAGACTATGTTCGAGAAGCTCACGCCCAGGATGGAGCGAGTCGTTCGTGCATCGCAGCGAATCGCGCGCGATTACGGGCAGGACTATGTCGGCACGGAGCACCTCTTGCTGGCGATCCTGGAAGAAGGTACGGGCACGGCCGTCGAAATCCTGAACGAGCTTGGGATTGATTTGTCGAAGGTCAAGCAGCAGGTGGACAGGCTGGTTCGCGAAAGCCTGGAAGACACATGGGTGTTCGGTCGCTTGCCTGGCTCGCCGCATTTTCGAAACGTCATGGCGAAGGCAATCGAGGAGGCCCGCCAACTCGAAAGCAAGGTTGTGTGCGCGGAGCACATGCTCCTGGCTCTGGCCCGCGAGGAGGGCAGCGTCGCACATGCCGCTCTCGCGGCATTGGGCGCTCACGCCGGAACGATCCGCGCGGAGATCGTCAAGCGGTTGGATCGGCTCTGCGAAGGTTCTGAATCGCCCACGGCCGGCTGATTCCGACTGCTTTCAACCGCGATTCCTGCCCTGATGCACGCGATTCCCGTGTCACAGTTCCGAAAACGCCTGGCTGTGTCTAACACGGTACCCCCTGTCTGACCGATACTTAGCCCGCGGAACCGGCGTTCCGAACGATGGAGATGCCTCCGCCTGAAGAGGGGCTGCCGGTTGGACGCGTGCAGTTGTGCGACCGCGGCGGCCCTTGGACCGTATAATGTGGCTGACGGCGAGGTGAATCCGGTTGGGGAGGCGTACACGCGCCGAGCGACTGCCGACAAGGCTTGGAGGAAGCAACATGCAAAACGGGACGGACTGTCGTAGCGTGCGGCGTCGAGCTGTCAGACGATTTCTGGTTGTAGGCGTCGCAACGGTGGCCTTCGCCTTGGCGACAGAGACGGGCGGACAGGCGCTCGCCCAGAGCGTCGACGCGACGGATCTGTTGGAGTCGTTCCTCCAGACGGGCCAGGACACGACGACGACACAGACGACTCAGACCTCCGAGCCGGAAGTCGGTACGACGCCTCTGACCGACACGCGACAAACGACCGTGACGAATCAGTTCACCGCCGCGACGGGCGGGGCGATTCAACTCCGACGCCCCGGGCTTTGGGTGCAGCAAGGCATCGCCGAGCACAACGGAGCGATGACCTTCTCGGGCGACGTCCCGGAGGAGACGCCCAATTTCTTCAAGAGCACGTTCGATCAGATGAACTTCGCGTTCTTGGACGTCGTCAGCGGCCTCTTCACGATGATCGATTCGTTCATCAGCAGTTTCCGGGGCTCCGGCGGCGGAAGCAGCGGCGGCACGGTGTTCGTCGGACCGCCGAACGGCGTGACGACTTGGCAGGGAACGTCGCAGACCATCCCGTAGGACAGCTCACGATTGGCGCGGCCTGACCTTGCAGCCTACGGCGGCGGCGCTTTCAAGTCTGCGCGGCTTGACGTGGTCGGGACCCCGGCGTCGTCGGGCCCATCGTGATTGGTTTTCTCAAGCGCGTTCGCAGTTCCGCTGCCCAGCCATCGCCGGACGCGATTCGGGTCGTAGGACCGCACGCGAGCCCGGCGCGCGGACAGATAGGGCGTCAGGTCGATCGTCCCGTCCGGCTCTCGAATCAGGCCGATTGGCGTGCCGCGCGCGCGGCTCGTCAGGATCGTGTCGCCGTCCGATCCGTGCGTGCCGAGAATCCTCAACTGGTTGTCTCGAACCAGCAGTCGCACGCCGAACTGGGCGTACTCGACGTGTTCCGGGAGGATTCGTTTGGGCAGCGACTCCGGCCAGGCGAAGTTGAACAGGTGCTCCGCCGCCGAGACCAGCAAGTCCTGATCGATCGTTCCAGGTCCGGTCGCCGGCGGCACGGCGGAGACCTCGACGTCGGCGGAGCGGATGCTGTCGGCGACGATATCGAGGTTATTGATGCGGATCGTGACTTCGCCCGTCGCCGAGCCCCGCCCCAGGAGCTGCAACCATGCTTCGAGCGAGAGTCCCCACAGCACGCCGTCCATCCGCAGCCGATTGACGTGTCCCATCGCCAAATCGACGGCATCGAGATTGAGCGTCGCCGTGCCGGCCAGGGCCGGTCGTCCGCGCAGCGGACCGAACTCCGCGAGGGACAAGTCCGACACGACGCCGTGGCCTCGCAGGTGCGTCACGGTCGAATGCGAGACCCTCGCCTCGTAGAGCCGAACCGACAAGTTGCCGTGCAGCGGCCCCCACGTCAGCATCGTCGTCAGTTCGGAAAGGTCCGCGTTCTCCAAAGCCCCGTCGAGGAGCAGGACGGCGCCGTCGGACGTCTTGCGATACTGCATGCGGCCGGAGAACGAGCCGTGCAGGACGTCGCCACCGAGCGCAGGACCGATGCCCGTCGCGTTCAACGGCACCTCGGGGAGCAGAAGCACGAACTCGGAAACGTTGACGCCGGACTCGGGCAAGAACCTGGCGTCAATCCGCACGCCCTGATCCACGCGATGGTCGTTCAACTCATACGCGACCAGATGAGCGACGCCCTCCGTCCCCTGATTCATGTCGATCCGGCCCGAAGTCTGCTGGCAACGGATCGTTAACGGGCCACTGGCAAAGCGGATGCTGAAGTTCGCCATGTTCACGTGCGTGAGGTGGAGGTCGCGGAAGTCGTGGCCGAGGCCCGACTCGAAGACCTGCTGATAGTCGGAGCGGGCCCACCGATCACCGCCCAGCATGAGTTCGCCGTCGTTGAGATCCAACTCGAAGGCGTCCTGTCCCCGCTGGTCGATCTCGCGCCAGATCGCCTGTCGGCAGAAGAAGACGCGGTGCCGTTGACCCGGCAGCCAGACTTCAACGTCTCGGAAGGTGCGACTGGAAAAGGTATGGCCGCGGATGGACCCGACGCGGCAGGGCAAGTTGAAGAAATCGGTCAGGCCATGCTCGACGTCGCGTCGGTACGATTCGCCGCGCAGGTAGAGCCCGTAGCCTGCGGTCCAGATGAGCGACCCGCCTCCGAGCAGGCAGGCCATGCCGAGGATGACCCAGCGGCGGCGACTCATGCCTTGCGTCACCATCGTCCTCATCGCCGTCGATTCGCCATCCTTCGGTGTCCCAGCGCACCGCTTCGCGGTTGCGGCCAAACGTGCTTCAGTCGCGAGATCCCGATGTCTCGTCGCCTTGGGGACAGACCCGGTCCTCGCGATGCCCGCGGTGTTACGGCGTTGGCCCGCTCATTGCCCGAGCCGACTGCAGGTAAGACTCGTACGCGGCCCGGACCTCCTTCATCGTGTCGCCGCCAAACTTCCCCAGCAGTGCGCGAGCCACCTCGAACGCAGCGACGTATTCCACGACGACGCTCGCCGCGGGTACCGCGCAGATATCGCTTCGTTCGTAGTCGCTCCGCTGGGATTCAAGCGTTTTGAGATCGACGCTCTCCAAGCCGCGGAGCAACGTGCTGATCGGCTTCATCGCCGCCCGGTCGACATTCGGCATGCCGTTCGTCATGCCGCCTTCGAGGCCGCCCGCGTTGTTGGATCGCCGGACGAAGCCCACGTTTGCCGTCTCCCGGCTCTCCGCACGATAGACGACTTCGTCGTGGACTTCGTCCGGCGATCCAACAAC
>CAZERK010000120.1:0-8981 GCA_964514515.1 uncultured Planctomycetaceae bacterium | reverse complement strand
CCCCGGAGGGGTCGGAGTCGTGACAGCCGTGCGCTTTTGATCGGCCCCGGAGGGGCCAGGGCATGTAGCCACGGGTGGAGTTCGCCGGAGGCGAACGGAACCCGTGGTGAGGGGGACGAGACATATTCTGCCCCAGCGGGGCAGAGGATACCGTTGCTGGGGATCGGCGCGATCGGAGCACATCCCGGCGATCGTAACCGACGCCGCGCCGTGTGAGACTGCCTTCAAGCAGTGGAGTTGGGCAACCACGCGGGGAAAGAACACTGCTCAAGAGCAGTGGCACATCGTCAGTGCCACCCGTCGGGGACTCGATCGTGAATGGGGAATTGCACCCAGTGGAATTCAGCGGCACGTACGGCTGAGAAGCGCTACTGCCACGCCGCTGAAAGCAACCAGAAGAATCGTAATGACCCAAACTCGAACCGGGAGCGCGTGCCTCATTACGAGTAGACCCACCTCGTCGATGTCCCAATTGACATCGGAATCGATGTCGACAGAGACTGTCTGGATCGCGAGTAGTCGGCCGTCAGCCCCTCGTTGAAACGTCCCCGGACTTAAGGCCCAAGTGTAGATTGTTTTGTACTTGGAGAGCGAGCTGTCGGCCGGCAGATTGGGGGAAATGTCGCGATGAAAGTAGTCGTGATGGCCCTCGGCCTTTGACTTTAGCTCAAATACGTCGACTGGTTGCCCATTGAATTGGACGCTCACACGTGCATGCTGACGCTTGGAGTGTAAGCCGCCGAACCGCCGCGCGCATACGATAGCGAGCACCGCATCTTTGATCCGCGAGACGGCTTTCTTCGGAAGAGGGATTAGCCATTTCGCTCGAGTCGGCTTCGGTTCCTCAGAATCCAGCTTTGCCGCCAAGCCGAGGATCACCGTCGCATCGGAACTGAACCAACTCTCGTTACAAGTCTTCGGGCTCTTCTTGGTTGCCGCGTACCCTTCTTCGAGGATCGCCCGCGACCCGACCATTCGAAACTCCGTCCACGTCGGTATCAAGGAAGTTGGCGGGACTGTGGGTTGCGAAGACATCGAGTTGCTATCCCTCCACCGTCGCGCTGGCCGTCTCGCTCCACGGTCCCTTTCCGCCGGTCATGCTGCCCGAGCGGGGCGTGCTCCGGGCGGCCGCGCGGTCGCCAAGCTGGGATACGGTCCGCATCTCACTGATGCACGGACCGCGTGTCAGGGATACGGGCGCCGCGTAGCGGTTATGTGCGAGGCTGACCTCAGGCTTGGCGTCGAGCGCCGCCGTCAAGCTGGGCGCGGGCGTCGATCTCAGCTTGAAAACGGTTCTTGCAGGGCTCATACGACCGCTCAAGTTGGCCAAATTGCCCATTTTGCCATTCTCACCGGCCCGAAAACCGGTTTCGGGTCGCCAGAGCCAGTCGTTTCCAACCGCTTACTGACCCTTGACCACGCATCGCGTCGTAAAGGGCAGGCGTGCGCGGCTCTGATTTCGCCGCCCGCACCGCTCACAAATGAGCGTGCTGATGGCCTACTGAATGAGCATCGGGCGGTCCTCCCGATGGTTGTTTGCCTCCCGGTCGATTCTGACCTTGCTGTACAGTGTACGGCGCCGGGGCACGGGCTCAAGAGGGTTGCGGGGGAAATGAGCGTAGCCATGGGAACTCGCAAAGGCGGCGGGTCTTAGGGGAGGCTTCGCGGGCTTCCGGGAATGGGTCGCGGGCCTCTCGGGAAACGACCGCGGGGCTCCGATGGCCCGCGGAGGGCGGGGCATGGTGACCGTGCGAGTAATCGTCGTTTTTGGGGGCCGCTGCTGCTGCCATGTTACCTGGTTGTTACAGGCGTTGCTATTGCACCGGCCCGCCGGCGTCGCTACTATATCGGTGTATGCGAATATCCATATGAAGCTCAGGAGCCCAGGGATGCGCAAAACCGTCGAGATGTTCAAGGCCCTCGCAGACGAGACGAGGCTGCGGATTCTGAGCTTGCTCAGCAGCGGCGAACTCTGCGTGTGCGAGATCACGAAGGTGCTGGATATCGGCCAGCCGAAGGCGTCGCGGCACTTGGCCGTCCTGCGGCAGGCCGAACTCGTGGTCGATCGGCGCGAGGGCATGTGGATGTACTACGCCCTGGCGGAACCCCGAAGCGAAACACAGCGGTCGATCGTGGCGTGGTTGGAGTCGGTACGCCGGGAACTGCCACAAACAGCGGCGGACATGGATGCACTGAAGCGGCTGCAGCGCAGTGGCGGTTTGTGCGGACCCCTTTGTGCGGAAAGACGCCGAGCCGCACCCAAGCGCGATGTTGCCGCAGTGCGATGAGGACGGAGAGGAGCAGCCAGGCTGCTCGGACATTCTGACAAGTGCGGTGGGACGGCTTGCACGCTGGGACGAAAGCGAGCAATCGGGTCAACTCACAGCGCGAGGAGCGATAAGATGAATCGACAATGGATGCAGTCAACTAAGTTGGTGGTGATGGTGGCAGTCGCGTTGGCGACGGGCCCGATTGCATGGGGACAGTCCTCCGGCGCGAAGGATGCGACGGACACGTCCGGCGACGTGACGGTGCAGGAAGAACAAACGCCGGCAGCGGACGCGGAACGCGGCGTTATCGCGTTGGACCGCGTCGCCAAGGCGAACAAGTACGCCTTCGTCTTCTTCTTCCGCGCTGACGACGAACGCACGCAGACGATGCGGACGGCGCTCGAGTCCGGTGTCGAGAAGATGCCGGAAAAAGCCGAGGTGATCGCCGTCGATGTGACGGACCCGCTGGAGAAGGGGGCGGTCGATCGCTTCGGTGTCAGCCGGGCGCCGACGCCGCTGATTCTCGGTGTCGCCCCGAGCGGCGCGGTCACGAAAAGCTGGTTCCGCAACTTCGATGCGGCGCAGCTTGAGCAGGCCTTCGCGAGCACGGGGGAGGCCGAGTGTCTCAAGGCGCTCCAGGGGCGCAAGATGGTGCTGGTATGCGTCCAGAATGGCCAGACGGCCCACAATGCCGAGGCGCTGCAGGGGGTCAACGAATTCAAGACGGACCGACTTTATGCGACCCGAACGGCAACTGTCTCCATCGATCCCACCGACGAGTCAGAAGCTGATTTTCTCAAGAAGCTGCGCGTCAGTCCTGAGACGGAGGAGGCCGTGACGGTTCTGATGGCGCCGCCAGGCCGCCCGATCGCAACCTTCACGGGTGCGACGAACAAGGCGGACATCATCGCCGCGACAAACAAGGCCGGCTCCGGGTGCGATCCGAAGAGCGGTTGCTGCGGTCCGAAGAAGCCGGCCGCGAAACCCAACAACGGTGAGAAGAGGTCCTAGCCTGAGGTAATACCATGCAACTTCGGAAGCTCGTCTGGCGCGAGATGTTCGAGCGCAAGAGCCAGTTGGCGACCAGTTTTGTTGCCATCCTGCTCGGAATCGCGGTCGTTGTCTCGATCAAGAACATCACGTTCTACTCCGAGAAGGCGGTCGCCCGAGAACTCGATGCGCTCGGTGCGAACATCCTCGTGCTGCCCAAGTCCGCCTCCGTGCAGGACTACTACAGCGCCGATATGCAGAACGACGACATCCCGGAGGAGTACGTCACCACGCTGACGCTCTCCGATCTCCAGGGGCTCGACAATCTCTCGCCTAAGCTGTCCGCGCCGGTCGAGATTCAAGGCCGCCGGTTCACGCTGACCGGCATCCTGCCGAAAAGCGAGTTTCAGGCCAAGGCGGCCTGGCAGGGCGCCGGGATCTTCGGCCGCCCGCTCGAAGGTTGCGGCGACGTTGCCGACGTGCCGGACGTGTTCAAGCCGCCCGTGCAGGAGACCCTGGTGCGACAGCGTGTGGTAGATGACTTGGCGCCTGACGAAGCGTTGGTCGGCGCCGACGTCGTGACTCTGCTTGGCGTGAAAGAAGGCGATCGTGTCGAGGTCCTGGACCGCACGTTCACGATATCGGCGGTGTTGCCACAGACCGGCACCGTAGATGATGCCCGTGTGTTCGCCCACCTGCACACGGTGCAGGAGATGCTCGGCAAGGGGCCAGTGATCAATTCGATCGAGATCGTCGGTTGCTGCAACGAGATCTCCGGCGGGCTGGTGCAGAAAATCAACAAGCTGCTGCCGGACGCGAAGGTGGTGACCGTCACACAGGTCGTCGATACCCAGGTCAAAACGAACCACATGATGTCGCGGCTGTCGATAATCTTCATCGGGATCATTGTGCTCGTGGGTGTCGCCGGCATCGCGAACTACATGTATGCCAATGTCTTCGAGCGCCGCCGCGAGATTGGCACGCTGATGGCGCTCGGCGCCAGCTCGGGCCTGATTCTGCGCATGTTCCTGCTCAAGGGCCTGTTGCTCGGCTTGGCTGGCGGGATCGGCGGCTTTCTGTTGGGGACGGCGCTGGCTGTTGCGCTCGGCCCTCGCGTGGCGGGCATCGTCGTGCTGCCGATGCCGACGCTCGTGCTGCTGGCGATCGGGCTCTCGGTGGGCGTGGCCTTGCTGGCCAGTTGCCTGCCGGCGCGCAGTGCGGCCCGACTCGACCCATGCGCGACATTCCAGGAGGTGTAGCTGTGCTGCGGATGGAAGCAATTGGCAAGATATACAATCATCGCAAGGCCGCGGTCACTGGCTTGCGCGATGCGACGTTTGATATTCCGGCCGGCGATTTTGTGGCCGTCGTCGGCCCCAGCGGCAGCGGCAAGAGCACGCTGCTGCTGATGCTGGGCGGGATGCTCTCGCCCTCGAGTGGTAAGGTGCTGTTCGAGACGCAGTCGCTGTACGAACTTTCGCCGGACAAGCGCGCCCGGTTGCGTCGCTGCAATATCGGCTTTGTTTTCCAGCAATTCAACCTGGTGCCGTACCTGACCGCCCAGGAGAATGTGCAGGTTCCTCTGTACATCGCGGGAACCACGCCCCGTGAACAGGAAACGCGTGCAGCCGCATTGCTGGACCGTGTCGGCTTAGGTGATCGGCGGCACCACAAGCCTTCAGAGTTGAGCGTCGGACAGCAGCAACGCGTGGCGCTGGCGCGCATGCTGGCGAATGACCCGAAGGTGATCCTGGCGGACGAGCCCACCGGCAACCTCGACCCGGAGACCGGGCAGCAAATCATCGACTTCCTGGCCGAACTGAACGCTGAGGGGCGTACGATCGTGATGGACACCCACGACCCGCGAGCCGCTGAGCGCAGCAAACGCATACTGAATCTTCGTGATGGCGAGATACACCGGGAGGACACGGCGCAGACTCGCGCAGAGATCACACACGGCTACAGCAGCGTCCCCCGCAGCACGAGCGCAGCGATGCTGAAGTAGATGACCAGCCCGGTCACGTCGACCAGCGTAGCGACGAAGGGGGCCGAGCTGGTGGCGGGGTCCAGCCTGACGGCGCGTAGAATGAACGGCAACATGCTGCCGGCCAGCGTGCCGAAGCACACGACACCGATCAGGCTGAGCCAGACGGTCACGGCGACCAGCACGAAATGCTCGCCGTAGTCGATCAAGCCCAGTTCGTGCCACAGGATTACGCGAAGAAAGCCGATGAGCCCCAGCCAGGCTCCAAGCGTCAGGCCCGAGCCCAGCTCGCGGCGGATCACCCGCCACCAGTCGCGTAGCCGCAGCTCGGCCAGCGCCATGGCTCGGATGATGAGCGTAGCGGCCTGCGATCCGGAGTTGCCGCCGCTGCTGATGATCAGCGGCACGAACATCGCCAGCACGACCGCCTTGGCGATCTCGTGCTCGAAGTGGGCCATCGCGGACGCCGTCAGCATCTCGCCCAAGAAAAGCGCCGAGAGCCAGATGCCGCGCTTCTTAATCATCGTGCGGAAGGTGACGTCCAGATACGGCGCATCCAGCGCTTCCAAGCCGCCGATCTTGTGGATGTCCTCGGTGGCCTCCTCCTGGATCACGTCGACGATATCGTCGACGGTGACGATGCCCTTGACGCGGCCCGCGTCGTCGACGACGGGAACCGCCAGGAGGTCGTTCGTCTCGATGACGCGCGCCACCTCTTCCTGGTCGGTCTCTTCTCGCACAGTGATCGGATCGCGGCGCATGACGTCGGCCACCAGCGCATCGGCCGGGGCGGCGAAGAGATCGCGGAACGATATCACGCCCTGGAGGCGCTGCTCGGCGTCCAGCACGTACACGTAGTAGAGCGTCTCGGGGTTGTTGCGGATTTGCTGGCGCAGGTAGCGGATGGCCGCATCGACCGACATATCCGGCCGCAATCGGACGTAGCGGGGGCTCATCAGCCCGCCGGCGTCGTCCTCGGCGTAGGCCAGCAGGGCCTGCACCTCCCTGCGCGTGGGGGCGTCCAGCATCGCTTCGAGCCGTTGCCGCTGGTCTGGGGCGGCCTCCTGGAGCACATCCGCCGCGTCGTCAGGCGCCAGGAAGCGCATCCAGACGGCCGCCTTGGCGTTGGGCAGGAGCTGGAGAATGGCGGCCTGATCGTCGGCGGTCAACGAGGCGAAGAACTCCTGCACCTGCTCCTCCGGGAGCAGCGCAAAGGCCTCGGCGCGCTCGTCGTCCGACAGGGCCGGCCACGTGGCCCGCACGTCCTCCGCGTCGAATTCACTGGTCGGAATTGGCATGGTTGCCAGCCTCCCGCCCGGCGGCGGGCTTGGCCGGCGCGCCGAGCGACTACGGTTGGTTCTGCGTGGCCCGAGTACTTGGGCCATCCGGATCGAGCTTGGTCTCCGTCGCTTCCATCGTGGCGGACATTCTCGCGGGTTTCGCGGCGCGTGGCAACCGAGCACGGAAACGGCGAAGCGAACCACGAAGCAGCAGGAACAGGCCGAACACCAGCAGGACCGCGTCGATGACGGTCAGGAATGCGCGCGGCGAAAGACGGTCGACAATGCGCTTGCCGAGGCGTGAGCCCAGCACCATCAGCGGATCCGGCAGCAGGCCGATCACGATGGCCCGGCCGCTCAACACGCCGCCGCTGGACGGTCGAACGCACGATCGGCTGGATTCAGCACTTCCGCCGACTGTGTATCCGTTGGGAGAAGTCGACCACGCTGTTCCAAGGCTTCCTGCACCTCGGATGCACCCTCCTCCTGCTCAGGCAGGTTCTGGGATAGCTTCTATTCTGCGGCGACCTTCCATACACCTGACAAGGTCATCAGCCTGGCCACTGATGCGGGTTTCGATCCCCAGGAGGCGTGCTCGTGCCTGCTCATGCCGCCTGAGTCCCTCCACGAAGCGGAGCAGCCGCGCGAAGGGATCGTGTCAGAGGCCGGATTCGTGGCGCTGTCCTTCACGAAAAAGTGCACCGCGAGACACCACCTTTAGAGCGCCTTCCGGCGCCCAGCACCAAGACGGCTTTGGTCGATGGCAGTGCTTTCTGATCTGAACCACTTTCGCTGGAGGTAGAACGCCACGCTGACGAGGCTAATCAGCACCGGGACCTCGACGACCGAGCCGATGACGGCAGCCAACCTGAGAACACGGGCGTTTGGGGGTCGCGCACGGCCGCGCGCCTCGGACGCGCCACCCCATTTCTTAGCCGAGGAATTCAATTGGCCCCCTGACCTTGCCGAGATTTATGCTATAATTGCCATAGAGCCATGAAAGTAAAGCCGAAACATCCGATTGAGCGGTACGAGGCCCGGGCGAGGATCGCCAAGGCGCTGGGGCATCCCAGCCGCTTGCTCATGCTCGACGCCCTCGCCGATGGCGAGTTATGCGTGTGCGAGTTAACGGAGCTTGTTGGCGCTGATCAGTCGACGGTGTCGAAACACCTGTCCGTGCTGAAGCAGGCCGGGATCGTCTCCGACCGCAAGGAAGGCGTGATGACGTTCTATCGGCTCAAGGTCAGTTGTTTACAAGGATTCTGGCAGTGTATCGAGTCGGTGCTGAAGGAAAACCTGAAGACGCAGCGGGCGGCGATCGGGGCATGAGTTCCCCAATCCGCTCTTTTTTTAGCTCTCTATATGGCGGTGTTGCCATAAAGCAATGGAGTGGAATCGCTAGGACGGTGGCGGCCCTTGGCGTCATGGTGGCCGTCTTCCTCCTTGCGTACTTCCTGCCTTTCGAAGCGCTCCCCGCCAGCGGCAAGTTCCTGACCTCTGGCCGCGAAGCCCTGCTGATGCTCCAGGACTACGCCCAGCACCACGTCATGCTCTGCCTGGTGCCAGCCCTCTTCATCGCCGGGGCGATCTCCTGCTTCGTATCGCAGGCCGCGGTAATGAAGTACTTCGGCGCCAAAGCCCACAAGGCTGTCGCCTACACCGTTGCCGCCGTGTCGGGCACGATTCTGGCGGCGTGCTCGTGCACGATCCTGCCGCTGTTCGCCGGCATTTACAAACGCGGCGCCGGGCTTGGTCCGGCGACGGCGTTCCTGTATTCGGGGCCGGCGATCAACGTCCTGGCGATCATCCTCACTGCACGTGTGCTGGGGTGGGAGCTTGGTGCAGGACGCGCCATCGGCGCGATCGTGTTCAGCATCATCATTGGTCTTTCGATGCACCTCATCTACCGCAAGGAAGAAGCCGCCCGTCAAGTCGAAGGTGGGTTCTTCGTGCAGGAGGAATCGGGCGGTCGGGGCCTGTGGCAGAACGCCCTCTACTTCGCCGCCATGATCGGCATACTCGTGTTCGCAAACTGGGGCAAGCTGAGCGATACAGGCGTTGCCGCAGCCATCTGGTCGGTGAA
Source organism: uncultured Planctomycetaceae bacterium (assembly GCA_964514515.1). Classification (GTDB taxonomy): domain Bacteria; phylum Planctomycetota; class Phycisphaerae; order UBA1845; family UTPLA1; genus CAZERK01. The sequence goes on along the minus strand of CAZERK010000120.1, from coordinate 374 downwards.
GTGGCACCTCACCGGTGGATTTGCGATTGCACTGGTCCTCATGCTTCTGGCTTGGTTCAAGCGTCCGGAACTCCGCGAGTGGGTTGGCAGCACGTGGACCTTCGCCAAGCAAATCCTCCCTTTGCTGTTCTTCGGCGTGCTTGTGGCCGGCGTTCTACTCGGTCGCCCGGGGCATCCGGCCCTGATCCCGGAGGCATGGATCGCGAAGGCCGTTGGCGGGAACAGTCTCGGGGCCAACTTCTTCGCGTCCTTCGCCGGCGCTTATGTACTTCGCAACGCTGACCGAAGTGCCGATTTTGCAGGGGCTGTTGGGGGCGGGCATGGGCAAAGGGCCGGCGCTTGCCCTGCTGCTGGCGGGCCCGGCATTGTCGCTA
>CAZERK010000119.1:0-8991 GCA_964514515.1 uncultured Planctomycetaceae bacterium | reverse complement strand
CGAGCCCCCCCGAGTTGACGCCGCGTCGTCGTTGCAGGATCCTTGTGACCGCGCGACTGGCCGTGCATCTGGATGGGGTTCCGTCGACGGATCGCCAGCCCAGACCGCCGAGGAGCCCAAGCGGGATTTCTGGCAGGATGCGGTACGGGCCTTCAAGTATCCGTTCGACGGAACGGACAACGCCGTGACGTTCGGCGTTCTGCTCGCCTTTTCCTGCCTGCAGGTTCCCTTGGGCTACGCAGCGGGGTTGCTCGGCTTCCTGGGCATTCTCTTCATCGAAGGTTGGCTCGCAGCCGTCTACCTCTCCGTCGTTCAGGATACGGCCGGCGGTTCCCACGATCTGCCTGGCATCAAGATGGAAGACGGCATCATCGAAGACATCCTCCGGCCGCTGCTCAAGTACATCGGCGCTTCGGCGTGCGCACTGCTCCCGGCGGTGATCTTCACGGGCGCAATTGCGGCAGGCGTCGTCAGCAACGATCCGACCGCCCAGGCCATCCTCGTGATCCTCACCGTGGTCGGCGTGTTCTTCTGGCCCATGTTCATCATCCTGTTCGCTCTCGACGCGCCCGACATGCTGCTCCGCGTCGACTTGATACTCGCCAGCATCCTCCGCACGTTTCCCCAATACATGGCGCTCTTGACCATCCTGCTCCTGGTCGGCGTCTCGTCCATCGTCCCGTTTGCTCTCGCGCTCCTGGGCCGAGCAGGCGTCATCGAGCCCGTCGTCACGCTCCCGGGTTTCGGCCTCCCCGGTGCGTTGGCGCAGTCGATCCTCAATCCGTACCTGACCATCGTCGGCATGCGCATGATCGGCTTGTACTACCGCCATTTCCGCAAGCGCCTCGCGATTCGGATGGACTGACCGGGCCTGCATCGCGTCCATTCTTCGCGCGGCTCCTTCGACGTTCCGACGCTGCGAGCGATCGTGAGACGCCATATAATGCCGTCGGAAGACAACGTTGAGACCATCGATAGAAAGCTAAGGCGTGGACCTTTTTCGCGCTCGTCGCGTGCCGTACATGGCACGCCGAAACTACGTCATCGAGATACAGCACCTTCTGCTCTGGGGGTTGTTCGCCGGACTGATCGAAGGCACCGTCTCGGCCGTCGTCGTCAGCAAGACCTTCGGCGGCAGCGAACTGCTGATCGCCATCGTCCAGGCGACCCCCGCCTTCGCCAACATCTCCAGCCTGCTTTGGGGCGCGATGATCGTCGGTCGGCGCAAGCTGCCGGCGTTGATGGCCCTCGCAGCCGCCAGCATGTCGGTCACGGTCTCGATCGGCTTCTCGCCGCAGTCGTCGCTGGGCGGCTGGATATTCGCCCTTCAGATTTGCCTGGCTCGCGTCTTCATGTCGGGCGTCGTCACGACCCGGGCCAGCCTCTGGAAAAGCAACTACCCCAAGAGCCACCGCGGCCGCGTCACCGCCGGCCTCCAGGTTGTTCGCACGCTGACGGGCCTGCCGGTCATCCTCGGCTGCGGCCTGCTGTTTGACTGGAACGCCGCCGCCTACCGCTGGTTCTATCCGGCCGTCGCCGTGCTCGGCGCCGCCGGCTTGTTGCTCCTGCAACGGGCGCACGTCCGCGGGGAGAAGGCCGCCCTCGCGAGGAAGAGCACCGACAACGGCGACCCAATCGCAGAGACCGGGTTGGTCGCCCCGTTCAGCCTCGTCTCGCTGATAGCGCCCTGGCAGGTCCTCGGACGGATGAAGCAGGCGTTGAAACAGGACCCCCGATTCGCCCGCTACTGTACGGCCCAGATGTGCATCGGCACTGCCGCCCTCATGGTCCTGCCGGTCAACACGATCATCCTGACCAAGGTGCTGCAACTGACCTATACGGCCAGCAACGGTCTGCTCGATGTCGTCCCACGCGTCGCAACGATCGCCATGCTGCCGATCTGGGCGCGACTGTTCGACCGCGTGGGCGTGTTGCGGTTCCGCGTCGTCAACTCGGCGTGCTGGTGCGGCTCCGTGCTGCTGTGCGGGACCGGCGCCCTGTTCGCGCTGCTGCACAGCCGGGGCATGGCCTCGGCCCTGAGCCTCTCGTTCGCCGCGTACGTCGGCGGCCGCATCATCGACGGCCTCGCGCAGAGTGGCGGCGCGATCGCGTGGAACATCGGCCACCTGCATTTCGCCGAGGACGACAAGGCCGAGCTGTACATGGGGATTCACGTCTCGCTGACGGGCTTTCGCGGACTGCTCGCGCCGCTCGCCGGCGTCCTGCTCTACTCGCGGATCAACTGGGGCGTGTTCGTCGTGTCGTTCTGCGTCTCCTCGGTCGGGCTGTACATCTTCCACCGACTGGCACGCGAGGAGGGACGCTGACGCAAGGCCCGTTGTCAAAGGCCGATGGCGTCCAGGATCGCCGTCGTGCCGTCCAGCACGCCCGGCTTGCTGCGAATCTCCGCCGGCGTCAGCCAGGCAATCTCGGCGACTTCCTTCGGATTCGCAGCCGGCTCGCCTTCGACGACTGTCGCGGACCAGCAGTACAGCACGAGCCGGCCCGCGTGCTTGGTCTGCGTCATGAGACGCTCGCCCGGCTCGACGTCGATGCCGAGTTCCTCACGCATCTCGCGCACCAGGGCCTGGGCCTGCGATTCGCCGGCTTCGATGTGCCCTCCGGGAAAGCACCACGTCGACGGCGCCTTGACGTGACGAGCCCGTTGGATGACCAGGAGTCGGTCATCGCGCCGGATGATGCCCAGGATGCCGAGAACGGGTTTGGCGAAATTGGGCATCAATTCGATGGCCTCGGTTGAACCACGGCAACCTACTTTGCTTGCCTCGGCCGCAACGTCTCAGTCCATGACAGGGCAGGCGGGCCTGGCATATCGTGCATCGTACCAAACTCCGCTTGAACGTGCCGAACGGCGGCCGCAGCGTTTCTCAGGTGCGCGCGTTCGCCGCTCGGACTCCGAAGGTCATTCCGACGCTGCCTGGAGGACGGACTTCAGCATCACCGGATCGAGCTGCTCGATGCTCTCAAACCAGAACGTCCGCTCCGCCCCGCTGCTGCCGGGCCGGGCGAATTCCTGGCTCGTCCCCAGGCGTTCGACCTGCGTCGGCGTGAAGCGGCCTCGCGGAACGTGCACGTCCATCCGGAGCCCTTCCGACTTGTTCGTGATGATCTTCCCGATCCGTCGCCCGTCCGCCGTCAGCAGATCGACGAACACCTTCCGGCCCCACAGCGTTCGGGCGTTCGGCACGGTCTTGTTGACCAGGCCGATCGTCGCGGCCAACGTGGCGGGCTTCCATCGCTTGGGCTCGTCGGCCGGGATGGACCTCTGCGACAGGTGCCAGGCTTTGCCTTCGGCCTTCCACGGTTCGCCCGACGCCGCGTCGGCAGCCAGCGTGGCGAGGTGTGCAAGGTGCGCGACAAGGGCCTGTTTGAGAAACGCTTTGAAGGCCGGCGTGGCAACCTCCTTGCGGTCATAAACGAGGACGCGAAGCTGATCCATGTTGTTGGGCGCGGGTCGGATGATGACGCGCGGCGTATCGCCGTAGGCAGGAATCGCGTTGTGCTCGGACAAGGGCTGGAGCTTGAGCCGGGCGAGCAGGTCGCCTTGCCTGAACGTGCCCTGGGGAACGCGAAGGAGCAAATCCAGCAGCCAACGCCCGCCGGTCAACGCGTGGCAGAACCAGGGCGTTGCGCTCTGTGCGAGGCCGTCCGGCGCCTTGGGCCGGATTTCGACCCGGGCACGGTCGTTCCAGTCGGTCGGCAGAAGTCGGTCGCCGCCCAGCCGCTCGATCTGGTCGACGATGTACGTCAAGGCGGCGCCTTCCCATTCGACGGTCTTGCCGTCTCGGCTGCGGCGCTGCTCGGTGTGCCAGCGCTGGCCGTCGATCTGCCAAGGCAGCCGAGCGCTCGGTTCGCTCGCGGTCGTGGTCGAGACGTCCGGTGCGTCAGACGCCAGCGCCTTGGCGGCGGCCTTCTTCGGATCGAAGACTTCGCGAGGACGACGTGGGCCGGCGGCCAGGATCTCCTTGAGCAGCCGTCCCGTGTGCGAAGCCGGGGCCTGGGCGACGTCTTCGGGCGTGCCCGCGGCAACGACGGTCCCGCCCTGTTGGCCGGCCTCGGGGCCGAGGTCGATGACCCAATCGGCGGTCTTGATGACGTCCAGGTTGTGCTCGATGCAGATGACGGCGTTGCCCAGATCAACCAGGCGGTGCAGCACGTTGAGCAGCTTGCGAAGATCGTCAAAATGCAGACCGGTCGTCGGCTCGTCGAGGATGTAGACGGTCTTGCCGGTGTTGGGCCGAGCCAGTTCCGCGGCGAGCTTGACGCGCTGGGCCTCGCCGCCCGAGAGCGTCGGGGCGCTTTGACCGAGCGGCAGGTAACCCAAGCCCACGTCGTCGAGCATCTGGAGCAGGCGGCGGACCTTCGGGACGTTGGCGAAATGCGCCAAGGCTTCGGCCGCGGGCATCGCGAGCACGTCGGCGATGTTGCGGCCTTTGTATCGAATCTCCAACGTCTCCCGTTGATAGCGCGTGCCGCCGCACGTCTCGCACGGCACCCAAACGTCGGGCAAGAAGTGCATCTCGTGGCAGATTTGGCCCAGGCCCTCGCAGTCGTCGCAGCGGCCGCCGGGCCGATTGAAGCTGAAGCGGTTGATCGTGTAGCCGCGCATCTTGCTCTCGGGCAGCCGGGCGAAGACCTCGCGGATCAGGTCGAAGACGCCGGTATAGGTCGCGGCGTTGGAGAGCGGAGAGTTGCCGATGGGCTGCTGATCGACGTTGATCACCTTGTCCACGAAGTCCAGGCCGAGGATTCGTTCGTGGGCGCCCGGCGTCGCGCGGGCGCGATGGATGCGCGCGGCCAGGGCCGGATACAGGATTTCCGTCACGAGCGAGGACTTGCCGGAGCCCGACACGCCGGTCACGCACGTGAAGCGCCCGAGCGGGAAGGCCACGTCGATGCAGCGAAGGTTGTTCTGTCGAGCGCCCACGACGAGCAGGGCGGGCACGACTTGATCCTCGCGGCGCGGCTGGCGAGGGTCGAGCGGCTCGGCGACGGACCGGCGGTTCGTCGGCACGGCGATGGCCTCGGCGCCGGCCAGATACTTGGCCGTCAGCCCGTTGCGACGGCGCTTGAGTTCGGCCGGAGGGCCGTCGTCCACGAGTTGGCCCCCGTCGCTTCCGGCGCCGGGACCGAAGTCCAACAGGTGGTCGGACGTCGCGATGACCTCGCGATCGTGCTCGACGACGAGAAGTGTGTTGCCGAGATCGCGGAGCTTGTGAAGGGCGGCGATCAACCGCCGGTTGTCACGGGGGTGCAGGCCGATGGGCGGCTCGTCGAGCACGTAGAGAACGCCCGGCAGCCCGCTGCCGATTTGGGAGGCCAGGCGGATGCGCTGCGACTCGCCGCCGGACAGGGTGGGCGCCGAGCGCCCCAGCGTCAGGTACCCCAAGCCGACATCGACCAGGAATCGCAGCCGGCTCTTGATCTCGTGCAGCAGCTCGCCGGCGATCCGCGCCTGGCGGCGATCGAGCTTCAGGACCTTGAAGAAGCCGGCCGCTTGGGTCAACGTCATGGCGCAGACGTCGATGATCGACCGGCCGCCGAGCCGAAGGGCCGCGGCCTGGGGGTTGATTCGACCGCCGCCGCAGGCTTGGCAATCGACTTCCGTGACCATCTCCTGCAGCTTGGCGCGATACTCCCAGGAAATCCGCGTCGCTTCGTCGATCGCGGGGAAGAAACCCTTCCATTGAAATCGCAGGTTTACGGGAAGACGGGCATCGGTTCGGCGTTCAGAAAGCGATTGGCGTCCGCTCGCCGTCGAGCGGCGGCCGGGACGTTGCTTCGGGTCTGCACGATCGACGCGTCGCCCGGGCTGAAGTCCGGGGCTCGCCGCGGCGGGGCATTCAATCCAGCGATCGCCCGTGCCAAACAGGAGCCGGCGGCGGTGCTCGGGATCGAGGTCGTTGCACGGCGTCGTCGGATCGAAGCCGATCGCGCCGGCCAGCGCGACGAGCATGGCGTGAAGCAGGGGGTTGCTCGAAGCGCCCTCCCAGCCTGCGACGGCTCCGTCGAGGATGGACCGGTCGGGCCGAACGATGATCTGATCGGCGCGGGCGCCGTGCTGCACGCCGAGGCCTTCACAACTCGGGCACCAGCCCAACCGGGAGTTGAAGCTCAGATGATGGGGCGTCAGCTCGTCATAGCTGGCGCCGCACCGGTCGCAGGACAGGTGCTGCGAGAATCGCATAATGCCGGCGGCATCGGGACTTTTGGCAGCGGTGTTACCCGCGGTATGGTCGGCGGCGATTTGGGCGGATCGTCGTCGAGGTCGCTCGCCGGCCGAGGTCGGTTGTCGTGCGTCCAAATCGGCGTCCGCCGGCACGGCGATCATCACGCCTTGGCCCAGGGCGAGGCAATGTTCGATCGAGTCGGCGATGCGGCGACGCGCGTCGGCACGAAGGACGACGCGATCAACGACCAACTCGACCGCCTGCCGACGCCGGGCGTCGAGTCGGGGCGTCTCCGCAAGGTCGCTAACGAGGCCGTCGACGCGGACTCGAACGTAGCCTTGTCCGCGGCAACGGTCGAGCAGCGCATCCCACGATTCGCCAGAGCTGCGCTCGATCGGTGCGCACAGCAACAGGCGCGATCCCGTCGGCAGGGCCACGATCTTGTCGACGATCTCGTCGCTGGTTTGCGTGCCGATCGGGATTTCGCATTTCGGGCAATGCGGCCGACCGACGCGAGCCCAAAGCACGCGCATGTAGTCGTAGATTTCCGTCACGGTGCCGACGGTCGAACGCGGGCTCTTCGTCGCGGCCTTCTGCTCGATCGCGATGGCGGGCGATAAGCCGTGGATATGATCGACCTTCGGCTTCTGCAGCCGGCCGAGGAACTGCCGGGCATACGCCGAGAGCGATTCGATGTAGCGCCGCTGGCCCTCGGTGTAAACGGTGTCGAGGGCGAAGCTCGTCTTGCCGCTGCCGGAGACGCCGGTGCAGACGGTCATGCGGCCGCGCGGGATGCCGACGGTGACGTCGCGGAGGTTGTTCTCCTTGGCCCCGACGACGAGCACCTCGTCCTGCCGCGGCGGCCATGTTGACGCCCGTGACAACGCGTCGCCAGGAATGCCAACCTGTGAACGAAAGCCGATTCCTCGATCGTCCCCTCCTTTCGAAGCAACCCCGTTCTCGTCAGTCGCGCCCGCTCGAAGCGTCTCTGAGCAGAGCCGCGCCCGCGAGGGAGCGGTTCTCCTGCCTATCACATGTACCGCTCCCTTACTGTCGCGGCTCTGACGGGAAGCCGACGCGCGATTCGGATCGCCGTCCCGCGCGCGACAGGGATCGGAAGTCCGTTCAAGCAGCAGCGGGGCGAGCGCTTGGCCGGTAAACGACGCGCCGCAGGCGGCGACTTGTTCGGGCGTTCCCTCGGCAACGACGTAGCCGCCCGCCTCGCCGCCTTCCGGTCCCAGGTCGATGACCCAATCGGCGGTCTTGATGACGTCCAGGTGATGCTCGATGACGACGACGGTGTTGCCGGCATCGACGAAGCCGTGCAGCACGGCGAGCAACCGGCGAATATCCTCGAAATGTAGGCCGGTCGTCGGCTCGTCGAGGATGTAGAGCGTGCGGCCGGTCGCGCGTTTGACCAGTTCGCGGGCCAGCTTGATGCGTTGAGCTTCGCCGCCGGACAACGTCGTGCTGGACTGGCCGAGCTTGAGATAGTCCAAGCCCACGTCGTGCAGCGTCGTGAGCATGGCGCGAATCTTGGGGATGGCCTCGAAATGTCCGATCGCCTGCTGCACGTCCATCTCCAGAACGTCGTGGTTGCTGCGGCTCCTGTTGCGGATTTGCAGCGTTTCGTGGTTGAAGCGGCGGCCGTTGCAGACCGGACAAGCGACCCAAACGTCGGCCAGGAAGTCCATCTCTACCCGGTTGGCGCCGTTGCCTTCACAGGCTTCGCATCGACCGCCTCCGGCCTCGCCCGCGGGCACGTTGAAGCTGAAACGGCCCGGCTTGTAGCCGCGGACCTTGCTGTCCGGCAGCCGGGCGTAGAGGGCGCGTATTTCGTCGAAGGCCTTGATGTACGTCGCCGGGTTGCTGCGCGGCGTGCGGCCGATGGGCGACTGGTCGATGTCGATGACCTTGTCGAGGTGTTGCAGGCCGAGGAGGGAGGCGTGCCGGCCGGGATGCGTCGTCGTGGCGCCGTTGAGATCGCGGGCCAGGCGCTCGCGTAGGATGTCGACGACGAGCGAGCTCTTGCCGGAGCCGCTGACGCCCGTCACGCAGACGAACCGTCCCAACGGAATGCCGACGTCGATGTTCTTCAGGTTGTTGTGACGCGCGCCGCGGACGATGAGCCAGTCCGTCTTGACGAGACGGTCCGGCTGCTGCGCCCGGCGCTTTGGCTCGGGCGGCTTCTTCTTCGCCAAGTCTCTTGATGAGTGTCGGCTGGCTCCCTTCACGCGTGCGGCCCCTCAGTCGTAAGACCCGCGCTCCCCTGCGGGTCGCGGCTAAACAAACGCCGCGGGACAATCGTTGCCGGGAGGCGCGGCTAAACAAACGCCGACGGACGATTGTCCCCGAGGATAGCGGTCAGACGCTGCGGCGGCGGGGGCGTGGACAACGCCCGACGGGCCTGCGCTGGTCGGGGATTTCGATCCGCCGGTCGCCGCGCAGGTACTGACCCGTCAAGGAGTCTGCGGCTGCCGCGACCTCCTCGAAACGCCCCGCCGAAACGATCCGTCCGCCGCGAACGCCGGGACCGGGGCCGAAGTCCACCAGATAGTCCGCCTCTCGCATCGTCTCCTCGTCGTGCTCGACGACGATGACCGTGTTGCCCATCTGCTGAAGCTGTCGCAGGCTGTCCAGTAGGCGGCGGTTGTCCCGTGCGTGCAATCCGATCGACGGCTCGTCCAGGATGTAGAGCACGCCGACGAGACCGGAGCCGATCTGGGCCGCCAGTCGGATGCGTTGAAGCTCGCCGCCGCTGAGCGTCGGGGCGGGGCGGTCCCTCGCGAGGGAATGCAGG
>CAZERK010000118.1:0-9041 GCA_964514515.1 uncultured Planctomycetaceae bacterium | reverse complement strand
ACCCCATGCTCCCGACTGCGCAAGCACGGGAGGTTCGTCGGATGCTCCATATCTCGCCCCTCACCGTGCCCCTCCCGGCGGGGAGAGGGTGCTGGGATAGGTTCTACATTCGAGCGTGAAATGCTCCAGCCGATCCCGATGCGCCTCAAGGCAACTCCGGCCCGCGCGCTATCGAGGCGCTTGCAGCTATCAAGCGCAGGCCTGCGACGCTCGGGCGGACTGCCCTACTTCCCCCCGTTGCGGATCCCCATCACGTCCTTCTTGAAGACGCGCGTCTCCAACGACCGGACGTACTCCGTCCAATCGCTCTCGGCCTTCCGAGCATCCTCGATGCTGGACAGGAACATGTTGACCTTGGCGTCGATGTTGTCCAGATAATGGACGACGATGGCCTCGGGACAGGCCGGCAGCCGCGGACTGCCGAACTCGTGCGTCCCGTGATGCGCCAACACGATGTGCGTGAGCAGGTTCTGCAAGTCAGGCGGGAAGCGCTTGCCCGTCGCGTGTTCGACCTCCGCGACCTTCTGGTTGATCCAGACGGCCGCCTGCGTGATGTGACCGACGAGCTGCCCCACGTTCGTGTAGGAGAAGCTCGTCTCGCACGCGATCTCGCTGATCTTGCCGATGTCGTGCAAGAAGATGCCCGTCAGCACGAGATCACGGCTGACCTCCGGGTACAGGCTGTCGGCGGCGTCCTCCTTGCCGAAGATTCGAGCCGCCAACTCCAGCACGTTGAGCGTGTGCTCCAGCAGCCCGCCGATGAACGAATGGTGCAACTGCACGGCCGCCGGCGCCCGCTTGAAGCCCTTGACGATCGCCTCGTCCTTCATGAACTCGGCGATCAGGGCGCCCAGGTGCGGGCTCTTGACGGTGCGGAGGATCGCCAGCACGCGCTGCCACATCTCCTCGATGTCGCGCGTCGTGCGGGGCAGGAAGTCGCCCAGATCGACCTGGCCGGCGTCCGTCGCCCTCAGGCCGTCCACGATGACCTGCAGGTTGCCCTTGTAGCTTTCCGCACGCCCTCGAATCCGCAGGAAGCCGCCTTCGGAGATCATCTCGAATTGCTGTTGCGTGGCGTTCCAGATGCGGGCGAGGACTTCGCCGGTCCGGTCCTTCAGGACCAGATGAATGTAGAGGCCGCCGTTCGACGTCGTGCGCAGGTCCTTCTGCGAGATGAGGAAGACCTGGTCCGACAGAAACTCGCCCGGCTGCAACTGGTCGATGAAGCGATGTTCCGACGCGTTGGAAGTCTGTGAAGTCGCGGCCATCGGGACCCCTTGCGTGATCGGGCCCGATGCTTGCCCCTCAGCAGCTCAGCCGACACCGCAAGATCAAGCCTTCGCGGTGAGTATATCGACTTCGCGACGGCCCTGCCAGCCGCGGCGCAGGATGCGCGTTGGATGGATCTTGTGGCGTCGTTCCCGATGCCTGCGATATGCCGTTGCTCTGTCGAAAACCCGTAGCGTCGGCCCCCTGCGACGTGGAACACGAAGAACTCAGCGTGTTGTGAACTCGTACGTAGGGCTCTGCTCCCACTCCCGTGGGGTTCTCAACAGAGCGAGTGCAGTCCCGTCCCGGTTGTTCCCGCCGGAGGAATCAGGCTCGGCGAAGGGAAGCGTGCGGCATCTGCTCGACGTGCGCGGCAAAACCGTCGAGCATCTGCTCCCAACGACCGAGCGTCTCGTCCATCTCGTAGCGAAGGATGTCGGCCAGGAGCACCGTATCGCGGGATTCAATCGCCCCCTTCAGCTCGCGCAGCTTCTCAGCGATCTCCGTCAGCCAGGCGATGATCGGCCGGTTCGAGATGGACAACTCATCGAATCGTACGCCCAAGAGCGAGCCGCCTTGGACGATGACGCTGTGCGCCCGCGCCCAGACCGTCGCGCACTGCGCGAGAACCTCCATCGCCTCCTGCACCTTGCCGGCGGAGATCGACTCGGCTGCTGCCTGGGCCGCGGCAATCGTCTCGGTGAAGCCACCGCGAATGACGCCGATCGCGTTCAGAACGGTCTGCCGGGGAGAGGCCGAGAGCAACTCCAACCGCTCGTAGGCGTTGGCGACGTGGCCCAGCACGTCACCGAGTTGATCGGCGGAGACCTCCTTGCTGTCGCATCGCACGCCGACGATGACTGAGCCTGCTGCGGCCAGCTTGTTCTTGGCGGCCTCTACGACTTCCGCCACCGTCGCGTCGCCGGACACGTCGGGCAGCACCAGCGGTTCGTTGTCGAGGAAGATGGTCATCGTATGCTCCCCGTGGCCGGGTGTCACCGAACTGTCGCAGGCGACGCGCCGGTCGCCCGCGTTCTGCTCATGCTGCCGGGTCCGGCTCAAGCCGCCTCCGGTTTGCTCGCGCCGCAGAAGTCCTGCGCGACGTCGCGGGCCTGCTCGATCCGCCGAGCTCTTGCGCGATGCTGGACGTCCGCTCGCGAGGCGGAACGGAAGTCCGCAGCGTTTCGAGGAGCCTCAGCGGCTTCCTAACGCCGACCTCGCCGGTTTCGTGCGGACGTGCAAGCAATGAGAGGGCGACGCTTGGCGGGCGGACCTCAGGCCAACAGCGTCTTCAGCAACCAAACGCAAACCAGGCCGCAAGCCGCGGTGATGCACGCGGACGTCAGCATCACCTCCCAGCGGAACTGGCGTTGCTTGCGCTTGGGGGGCGTTGCGAAGGGATCGCCCGGCTTCCAGCTCAACCTGACGGGAACCAGTCGACCACGGCCGATCTTGCGCGGCGCGAGGCTGCATCGGGCAGTCCCCAGTTGGGCGATTTGCCCACGAGCGGGAAGCGGCGGCATCGGCCGGCCCGTCGGCGTCTCGGCCAACTCAAATGCCTCATCGATCTCTTGTAGCTGCGACAGCGAGCCCTCGTCGACTTCCGGATCGGCGACGGTTAAGGCAGTACAGCTGGAGCTCGCACCGCGATCCTCCGCCGCCCGAGCCGCCTCGCTTTCGGCCATCGCCAACTGCTCGTAATCCGCCTCCGCGGTTCTCTGCTCGCGCTCCACAGCAGCGGTTGATGGCTCGTGGCCCGCGGGGGAGGCCAGCCGTTTGTAGTCCTCGCCAATGGCTTCCTCGAGTAACGCCCCGACCGTTTCCAAGCGGAACTCGCCCGATTCACCATCTTTACAGGGCGCGTCTGCATCCGTTTCCCCCGGACGGCTCGCGGACTGTCGCCGCGCGCCAGCCTCTGCCGCGCGCAAGTCTGCCTCCCAAGGCCAAATATCGTCGTCGACCTCAAGCCCGCCGATTCGGATGCGGTTCTTCACGCCCCATCCGATGCCCGACATGACGAACCCGGAATCCGAGAGTCGCCCGGAATCGTCGCTGCCGGATTTGCCGGACGAGCCGGCGCACCCGGCGTCTTGACGCCCTTCCAACGTCGCTACGGCGTTCCTCGGGGTGGCTTGCTCGCTGGGCGGGCCGTCCCCGAGACTGAACAGCGTGGGTTCCGGATCAGTATGTGTGGCCCCCCCCCGGCGTTCCTTTATGGCGGCTCCTGGCATGGATTTCTCCCGCATCCGAGCGCGTGCAGCGTATCGGCGATGAAGCGATTCAATCACGGTTATCGGCGGATCGGATAGCGGACTTTATCGGAAGTCTGCGATGCTAATGTTCGGCTCAGAATGTGGTTAACGTTGTCGCAACCGCAATCGCCCGTGACCGGAAGGAGCTGGTCCCGTGCCGAAGACGCCGGGCACAGTCGAACACGAACCTCGCAAAACGCCCATCCTCTTTTTGTCGCGCACGCCATCTCGCCCGCTCCTGCCTCCCAACGACTCCGTGGTGACGTCCGAGCCTGCGGAACAGATCGAGACCGATCGGCGCTGGCTTGATGGGACTCTGCCCGTGATACGACCGACTGGGCGGCGATGCTTTACAGGTCCGCACGCTCGTCATACCTTGACCCACATGAAGGCATCTCAATTCTTCAACGCATCCCTGACGGCGAGGCAATCGGTACCGACAGCCGTGCGTGCGCGACGAATCGCCGCGTTTATCCTCGGGGTTGTGCTCGCAGGTTGCAGCGAAGGCGGTAGCGTCGCGACGAACGTCCGGCGTCCCGCAACTCAGCGACCGGACATCGACAGGGCTCAGACAGCTTCCGGTGTCCTCGCGTTGCCCAAGGAACAGCCGTACAACGTCGTCTCCTTCAAGTCGGGCCAGTCCGGCGAGGCGCGCGGCGAATCGAAGGCTGTCGGTTCGGACGGGGTGACGTGCCGTGCCGAAGGTGAAGTCGGCGGCTCAGCCTGGGGCGAGTTTCAACTCGGCTACTGTTTTGACAACGTGACCGGCGACCGCTTGAACGCGAGCGTAAGGCTGAAAACGTCCGTCACAGAGTCGGTCTCGCTTCGTCCGGGCGCAACCGGCACGGAGCTGGCTCGCGGCGCCTCGACGGCCGCCGTCAAGCTCACGTTCTTCATCAAAGACACGAACGGGCTGGTCGTCAGGAGCGAAGATCTTCTAAACAGCAGCCTGGAGACGGGGCCGCATTCGACGACGAACGTGCATGATTTGATCTTCGACGCGAGCTTCGAGCCGCAGCGCGGCTACTACCTCGTCCTCGCAGGCCGCGTCGATGCCGAGGCCGCCGAGAACCAGAAGGTGAGCGCGTCGCTGGCGGTAGCCGGTTGCCTGATCGACATCCGCTGGCAAGCAGAAGAGGCGTCAGCCGCGACGGCGGATCCTGCACCGGAGAAGGCACCGGCCGGTTGAGCTGACCGTGGCGCGGTCGCCGATCGAGACCCACCGTGCGCCAGGCTGACGACAGGAGCAACAGGCGAAGATGGCTGATCGCCTCGCACTTCTTGGCGGCAGCTTCGATCCGATTCATCTCGGGCATCTGATCGCGGCTCGCAGCGTCGTCGAGCAGCTTTCGCTCTCGCGCGCCGTGCTGATCCCGTCGCCGCGCCCTCCGCACAAGACCCCCACGACGATGACCGATGCGCGGCACCGCTTGGAGATGGCACGTCTGGCGGTCGAAGGCGATCCGTTGTTCGAGGTGTCAGACGTCGAGCTGCGACGCCCCGGGCCGAGTTACACGATCGATACCGTCGCGGCCTTCCGGCGCGAGCGAGGACGCGAAGTCGAATTATTCTGGATCATCGGTGCGGATTCGCTGCCCGAATTGCCAAGCTGGTATCGCGTCGCCGAACTGGTGCGGATGGTTCGGATCGTGACCGCCACGCGCCCCGGCTGGGTTGCACCGGCGACTGACCGGCTGGCGGCAGCCCTCGGACGCGCGGAGGCCGAGGTTGTGCTGGGGTCGTGCATGCCGACGCCTGCCATCGAGATCAGCTCGACCGACATCCGTCGCCGCGTCCGCTCCGGGCAATCCATCCGGTACTTGGTAGCGGAACCGGTCGCGTCCTATATTCATCAGAATCGCCTCTACTGTGACGAGGGCTCGGCTGAATAGTGCACAGATTGAGAGCATCGCGCCGGGGCAAGCGACGCTGGCGGTGCGTTGTTTCTATTGCAACCTTATATTGAGAAAGATGTTGAAGGTAGTTGACGGACGCGATTACAGCCGGGTTACGTTCCTGTAATTTTTGACCAACGTCGCGTTACGTGCTAGAGTTTAGCAAGCGGTGCGTTGAGACGCGGCGCGGCTGGCCGGTCGCGCCGCTGTACGAGGCAGGCGCGGAGCCTCCGCACCGCTGGCAGCGCTGTTTCGATCTTACCAGCGCTGTTATGGGTGATCGCCGAAGCGAAAGGGTTGCTTGACTAAGACGAAGATACGGTCGAGCCGATGAATACTGCAGCGGGGCGGTGTTGCTGCGCGCCCCCGCCGTTGCCGGCCGACCTAAGAGGCCGACTGCGAGTTCCGATAGTCCGTGCGTCGCGAGCGCTGACGAGAACGACAGGCGATATGCCAAGCCAAACGAAGCAGACAACCCAGTCGCGAATCCAGCTTGTATTCGCCCTGATGCTCGCAGGCATCTTTTACATCGAGCTGACGCAACAGCGCAGCTACGAGCCTGTCATCACGCCGGGCTCGCCGATCGTGCTGGCCGCCGAGCGCGTGCCGGTTGATCGTTTCGAGAAGCTGATACGCGAGAAGCCCCTGGACGCGTTGGTCGAAGCGCGGGAGCGCCACGTCCGATCGGTGAAGGATTATCGCTGCACGATGGTGAAGCAGGAATTGCTGCCTTCCGGGATGAGCCCCGAGCAGGAGATCGAGGTGCTTCACCGGCTGGATCCCTATAGCGTGGTCCTCTACTACACGCGGAACCCGGGCGCCGCTCGCCGGGCCATCTATGTCGACGACCGTTGGGTTGATGCCGACGCCTCCGATCCTTCTCTTCGCCCGCTGGCGGTCTGCGAGCCGGAGAACGCCGCGGCCAAGCTGCTGCTCAACAGCATCAAGATGCCCATTCATGGCGCGATGGCCAAGCGTGCCGCCCGCCGCGCGATTGACGAGTTCGGGTTCCATCGCACGCTGGACTTGCTGATTCAGTACTGCCAGTTCGCCCAGGCGCGACATGAACTCGGCCTGACGTTTTGCGGAGACAGCCGATTCGACGGCCGCGAAGTCTGGGTGTTGAAGCGGTCGCTGCCCTACGCCGGCGAGGGGGGACCGTATCCTGACCGCACGGCCCGCGTGTTCGTGGACAAGGAATACCGCGTGCCGATCGCTGTGTATTGCTACAGCGACGACGACGAGAAGCCCGAGCACCTGCTCGGCAAATACGAGTATCGCGACATCCGTCTGAACGTCGGCCTGACCGACGCGGATTTCGAACCTGCGACCTACGGCATGTAAACGCCGGCCTTCCCGCCCTCCTCATCACAGCAGACAGAAGACCGAGAGACGCCCGCCAGAAATCGCGATTGCCCTCCGAGGCCCGCCAACGTCAGCGCCCCTCTGTGGAGGCGATTGGATCGCGACAGGATGCCGCTTTGCGTGGCGTCCGCGCGCACTCGCTCCTACGATGATGCAGCGGGCCGCAGCCTGCCTTTCCGGCCTGCGACAGGGGCATGGCGCGCGGGCTCCTGCGATGATGCACCGAGCCGCGGTCTCGAGTGCGTCCGCACGAGCGGATGCGGCTGCTCGGAGATCAGATGCTGAACATCGGCGACATCCAGGTAAACCCTCCGATCGTCCAGGCGGCCCTGTCGGGCTACAGCGACTCGGCCATGCGACGGCTCGCGCGGGAGTACGGCTGTCCGTACACGATCAACGAGGTCGTCCTGGATCGTCTGGTCGCCGTCGGCGGCAGGCGGATGCGGCGGATGCTCGCGATGTCGCCCGACGACCATCCCGTCGCCGGGCAGTTGATGGGAAGCGTGCCCGAGCAGTTTGCGGAAGCGGCGGCGGCTTTGGTGGAGATCGGCTACGACGCCATCGACGTCAACTTCGGCTGTCCCGTCAAGAAGGTCCTGGGTCGATGCCGGGGCGGATTCCTGCTTTCGGTTCCTGACCAGGCGCGGCGGATCGTACAGGCGGTCTGCGACGCCGTGGCCGGGCGCGTTCCCGTCACGCTCAAGATGCGCCGCGGCATGGACGACGGCGAGGAAAGCGAGCGGCATTTCTTCGCCATCCTCGATGCGGCGTTTGAGTCCGGTGTGGCGGCGGTCACGGTTCACGGTCGTACCGTCAAGCAGCGCTACGTTGGCCCCAGCGACTGGGCGTTCCTGGCCAAGGTCAAACGGTTCGCCGGCCATCGCACGATCATCGGCAGCGGCGACCTGTTCACGGCGGAGGACTGCGCCCGCATGATGCACGAGACAGGCATGGACGGCTGCTCGATCGCCCGCGGGGCCATCGGCAACCCGTTCATCTTCCGAGACGTGCAGGCCGTTCTGTCCGGCCGGCCGCTTCCGCCGCCGCCGTCGATCGCCGAGCAACGACGGGCCGTCGAGCGGCATTTCGAGCTCATGTCGCAGTTGTACGGCGCACGGCCATCGCGCTCTGATGAACAGAGGCGCGACCGCCCGTCCTTGACTTCGCGCGGCGATGTCAAGGGTAAGGGAGCGGTTCTCGCGCCTGGCGTGGACACCGCTGCCGCAGACCGACGTCCATCGGGACGGCCCTGTTCAGGCGCAGCCCCGTCGGGCAATCACGGCGAAACTGCGGCGGCGGCCGCTCGGGCAGACGGCGAGAGCAAGGCCCGACAGGTCTTCCGCAAGTTCGGCGTGCGCTACAGCGAGTTGCACCCCTGCCACGACGACGTAAAAAGGGCCTTTCTGGCGGTTCAGACGGCAGACGACTGGCAGGCGATGCTGGATCGCTGGTACGGTGACGAGCACCGCTATCCGCCGGTCGTTCGGCGGTCGCGGCCGGAGACGTTGATCGCGGCCGGCGCGGCTTGGCGCGATGACGAGGAGGTCGAGTAAACGATGACATGCTTGCAGCGCGTATTTCTCGAGAGTTCTTTCTGGCTGAGCGTGTTTTCGTTCATCCTGCTGGCGGCGACCCTACTGCTGCGCCAGCGGCTGCCGGCGGCCCGGGCGAAGTATGCGCTGCCGGCCGTACTGCTGCTCATCGTGCTGCTGTTCATCGTGCAGGCGATCGTCGTCACGCAACGCGAACGCATCAGGGACCGACTGGACGCGCTGATCGCGGCCGTCGCCGGCGAGGACGCGGATGCGATTTCGCAAGCCATCGGCCAAGGCTACAACAGCGAGGGCATGAACCGGGAAGACGTCCTCGCCTTCATCAACGCCGCGATCGGGACGTTCGACGTGTACGACACGCGCATCCGACGGTGCGGCGTCACGGTCGAAGGCGATCGGGCCGAGATGAAGCTCACGGCGGAGGCGACGGTCCGGACGCACGGCGGGCCGGGCGAGCCGCACGTCGGGCGATGGCGGATCGGCTGGGCACGCGAGCCCGACGGCTGGAAGATCGTCTCGCTCGTGCCGGAAGCGATGGACAACGTGCCGGTCGCGCGGCTCCGCGACTTGCCGATTCATTAGAGCGCTTTGATCTCGCTTGTAGCGTTCGCGGCGCGCCGGGACGGCCGACGCATAGGGCAACAGAGCAGCGTTGACGAGGCTGCGTCGCCCACGGGGGGGCGACGCTACATGCAGATGAAGAACGC
>CAZERK010000117.1:4802-9070 GCA_964514515.1 uncultured Planctomycetaceae bacterium | reverse complement strand
TTATTCCGATCCCCGTGTTCGTGTATGCGCTGTTGGGCGCTCCGTTGATCCCCGCGCACGCATTCATGGCAGACTTGAACGCCGACCACCTTCTGAACGGCCATGACGTTCAGGCGTACGTGCAAGTTCTGTTGGACGGGGCGATCCCGCCGTGAGCGATGGCCTCCGAGGCGGGCTGAAGGTGAGGCCCGCCTTTCTCACTTCAGGCAGGCGTTGAGGAACTTGTGCAGCGCCTTGGTTTGGGCGTCGGCCAGCAGCTTCTTGCAGGCCGCCGGGCTCTGCTTGATCTTGTAGCCCTTGTCGCCCAGGTCGACCTTGATGCCCAACTCCGCGAGCGTGTTGAGATCACGAAAGACCGTTCGTCTCGACGTCCGGAGCTTGGCCTGCAGTTGCCGCGTTGTCGCGCCCTTCGCGGCACTCAGCAGGCGGCACAAGGACATCAATCGTTTCAACTGACCACCGTCGACGACAAGGTTCTGAGTCATGGGGTGCTCTCCGATCTCCGCATCGTCCAAGACCGCTTCTCGCAGGTCTCCACCGTAGCGAATGAAAGCGGACATCGTACAGCGATGTGCCGATTGTGTCACGGCCCTGTCTCTGAGCATCCGATAGAGGGGGTCCTCTGCAAGCGACGATGCCGTGAGCACGGATCCCGGCGAGCCGCCTGGGCAGGCGGTTTGAACGAATCCGAGCCGGCGTGCGGAAGGGACGAGGAAGGTCGTTCGCCGTTGGACGAGGGCCGATGCGCTGCCTGCCCGCAAGACAGCGGCAAGCCGCTGACCTTCGCCCGATAATCTCAACGCAGGGCCGAGAATCGATGCGGAGATTCAGTCTGCGGCGGATTGTGCCGTTATCAAAGGATGATGGACACGAACTCGAATCCGCAGTTGCCGACTTCCGGTCCGAATCGCTGGCAGCGCGTGTTGACGCTAGCAGGGCTCTTCGTGCTGGGTCTGACGCCCTGGGCGATGGCGCAACAAGCTCAGCCGAGCCAGCCTGTCTACTGCCCACCGCTGACCGCCTTCGCGACGCCGACGTTGTTCGACTTCTGGTTCGGGACGACGCCTTTCCGATACCCGTTTCAATGACTCCACCCTGATTGTGCCGTCGTTTCCCCATCGCGGCGCGGCGTCAGCCATGACGCCCGGCTTTGAGCGGAGGGTTAGGTCAGGCTGAGCGCGCTCTCCGCGGCTCAAGCGATGACGCGGATGCCCCTGCAGAGATCTTGCGGATGCGCCGGGGCGTCTTCTTTGCGCGCGGTGGGCTACTCGCGGGCGACGTGGGCAGCGACCAGAGGTACTGATCGGGTTGTTCCATGATCGCCCGATCAAGTGCGGCCATGACTCGACGAACGAGGTCGCGGTCGGCGCGGTCGATGCCGTTGCGGTCGATGCCGCCAGAGTTGAGGCCGCCGGAGTCGATGCCACCAGAGTTGACGTTGCCGCGGTTGATGTTGTCGTATTCGATGTCACCGCGATCGATGTCGGCGTGCGCGATCTCAGCGAGAGCGCGAGGCTCTATCCAAACATGGAAGCTCAGTTGGAACGACATCGCGCGCCGGTCGCGCCGGCACGTGAACGCGCCGCCCGGAACCTCAAACAGCCTGGCTAGCCGAGCCACGGTTGGATAGCACCGCATCCGCCGCCCAAGGAAGTCGACCGGAACGCCCTTGCCTCGCCGTCGTTCGTGCTCGGCGATGAGCACGACCGTGCCGCCGTCCTGGAGCACGTTGGGCAATTCGCGGGCCGCAGCCGCTCGGTCGATCGGCCGCACGTCGCGATCGGCGTACAACTCGTCCTGCCAAGCTCGCAGGTACGGTTGCGCAAGGAAGTCAACGAGGACGTGAACGGGCCGCAGCAGCCGTCCGAGCGCCAGAATGCCCGCCGCCGGGTTACCGCAGTACGCCGTCGCGAGGAGGCACCCGCGGCCCTTCTGCCGCGCGGCCAGCAAGGCCTCGGCGTCGTGGACGCGGATGCGCTTCCGCCAGGAGGTCGGCTTCAAGAGGCGGCGGGCGAACAAGGCCTCGATCCAGAAGCGTCCGACGTGCTCGTACATCGAAGCAACTGTTGCGACGACGGCTTCGTCGTTGGTCGTCCGGCCGAGCGCCGCCGCCACGCGATCCTGCGCACGCCGCCGCCCCAGCGTATCCAGATTGAAGACGCGTCGCGCCAGACCCGTCGCAAGGCGCAGGGACGCATCGAGCCCGACCGCCTGCAATCCCGTACCGACAACGCGTCGCAGATAGGCGTATCTGAGCATCTCGACGTTCATGCGTTGGTCCGCTTGCTTGAGCGTCCTCCGTTTGAGTGTCGCGTCGCTCCCGGGGCTTGCCCGCTCGTAGCGCGTGGGCGGCGCAGGTTTGTCGACGCAAGCCTGTTGTCTCGCGCGTCGGCTGCCCCGGCGCGACGGGAACGCTGCGAGCGCGCGTGACGCGATCTGGGACAGCCTGCTTGGTTGCGTCGCGTCGGTCGCGAGGCGTCACCCCTTCTATCGGCACGCCGGCGTGCCGCGCATACTGAACGATGCGGACTCCGCATGTTCGTCAGGCGTCAACGGAGAGCCGCGCGGAGATGACCGTGATGCGCGCCCAGCAAGGCCCTTGCTCGGGCGAAGGAAACGCCGAGCAACTGCATCACGATGGCGGCCTTGGCTTGGCCGCAGGCCTTCTGGAGGAGCCTGGCGGCGTCGGCGTCGGTCAGGCCGGTCGCCGTCGCGACGACGCGGGTCGCACGGTCCTGGAGTTTACGGCAGGCGAAGCTGTTCAAGTCCACCATCAAGTTGCCGAACACCTTGCCGATCTGCACCATGCCGATGGTCGTGATCGTGTTCAGCACCAACTTGGTGGCGGTCCCGGCCTTGAGCCTCGTCGAACCCGACAGGACTTCCGGTCCCGTCAGCACGCGGATATCGACGTCCACGTCGATCTTGACCTGCGTTCTGGGCACGCATGACAGGAAGATCGTGGCGGCCCCTCGGCGGGCGGCTTCGGCGAGCGCGGCATGGACAAACGGCGTCGTGCCGCCGCTGGCGATGCCCATCACGACGTCTCGATCTGCGACGCCCAGTCGAGCGATGGCCGCACGGCCCGCCGTCGGGTCGTCTTCCGCGCCTTCGACGCTTCGCCAGAGGGCTTTTCGCCCCCCGGCGATGACGCCGCGGACCATGTTGCGATCTGAGCGGAACGTCGGGGGGCATTCGGCGGCATCGAGAACGCCCAGCCGCCCGCTGGTTCCGGCGCCGATGTAGATCAGCCGACCGCCGCTGCTCCAGGCTCGTGCCACGATGCGAATCGCCCGAACGATGGACGGCTTGGCACGGGCGACGGCTGCGGCAATCTTGGCGTCCTCGCTGTTGAGAAGGTCAAACGCCTCACCGATGGACAGGACGTCCAGGTTCGCAGACCGGCTATTGCGGCGCTCGGTCAGCAGATGCCCGCGACTTGCGGCGGGCGCTGCAGCGCTCCTGATTCCTCGCGAGCCGCGCGCGGTCCGGACGCGGCTGCGATTCGGCTGGCGCTTCGTACGACGACGGCGTCGAGCCGGCCGAGGCGCCGTTGCTGTCTTGTTACGATGCGAACGCGGCGCCGCGCGGACCGAAGTCCGGGGCTTGTTGGCGTCAATCTGAGGCAGTCTCCTGGTCATCGCGCAGGCTCCGTCGTGCAGACTTGCCCCAGGACAACCCGGCGGCTCGCCCCCGTCACCTGGGGCAGGTTGGCGGGCACGCCGTCGACGCAGGCGGCCGCCAACATCGCGAACGATACGCATTCCTTGGCCTGAGCGGGAATCCCGTAGTCGTCGGTCGTCGCGATGGAGACCGTCCGCGACCAGCCGTTGAACGAGAGCGCCGACGACAGCTCGCGAACGAGCACCGGATTGTCGGCTCCGCCGCCGCAGAGGATGATTTCGTCCATCGGCGGGAACCGGCCGATCGAGGGCGCGAGAAACATCGCGTACGCCAGGACGATGCTCGCCGCCGTGAACGTCGTGACCGTTGCCGCCCAATCGTGCGGCGCCAGTCGACGCGACGCGAAGCGGCGAAGCAGGTCGGCGAGCTGTTGATCGCCGAACTCTTCTCGCCCGCAGCTTCGCGGCGGCTGTTCGCTCAGGAACGGGTGATCGCGCAGGGAGCGCAGGTCGCCCGGCTTGGGGAGGCAATCGTCCACACCGGCGTCGAAGGCCTCGGTGACCTCCTCGCGGGTGGAGAAGCCGGGGCGCATGATGATGTAGATCGTCTGCCCCCATTCGGTGGCGCGCAGGGGGCGGCGCAGC
>CAZERK010000117.1:0-4792 GCA_964514515.1 uncultured Planctomycetaceae bacterium | reverse complement strand
GACCGACCGCGAGCCGCCAGACGGCCGTTGCGATCGAAATGCCGTCGTCCTCCGCTGAAATGCCGGACGACCGCGTCGATCAACATGTTGCCGGGCCCCGTGTCGAAGCCGAGAACCTGTTCCTCGCTCCCGCTCGCCGGCAACCAGGTCAGGTTGGCGATGCCGCCGATGTTCTGGATGACGCGACATCGCCGCGGATGCCGGAAGAGCACGTAATCGGTCCAGGGCACGAGCGGTGCGCCTTGCCCGCCGACCGCCATGTCCGCCTGACGGAACTGCGAGACGACCGGGGTGCCCAGGCGAGCGGCGATGATCGCGGCGTCGCCGAGTTGCAGCGAGCCCGTCGTCGCGTCACCGAGTTGCAGGGAGCCGGCCGTTGGGTCGCCGTGGTCAGGCATCGAACGCGCCGCGGTGGCGCGACGCCGCGTGCGAGGCGGCAGATGACAGACGGTCTGCCCGTGCGAGCCGATCAAGTCCGGGCGGGAGATCCCCAGCGCCGCGCACATCGCTTCGCCCGTGGCGGCAAACTCGTGCCCGACAGCCGTGATGAGACGGCAGACTTCCTGCGAGGAACTTGCCGCGGGGGCCATCATCGCCAGCAAACGCCGCCGAAGTCGGGTAGGGTAGGGGCGATGCAGTCGGCCCAGCACGCGAACGCGCATCTGCAGACCGCGGCCCGTGATCTCGCACGCGGCCGCGTCGACGCCGTCGGCGCTCGTGCCGCTGTTGAGGCCCAGGACGATTCGAGTTCTGCGTGTCGCTCGTCGGGGAATCGTGGCGACTCCTTCGGTTCGCGGAGGGCGGCGCTTTCGCCGGTCGGCTGTCGGCGCGAGCGTCGTTTCGTGCAACGCGGTCTCGTGCCGTCCGGCCGTGTCGGCGTATTGTTCCAAAGCCGTCCGGTATTGGCAACGGCGCAGCCGATTCGCGGCTGCGTCTTGCCCGCGCGAGACGTGCGCCGGGGTCTGCGTTTGCAGCGGCGCACTCTTCTGCGTCGTGAGACATCCGACTGGCTCGGAACTCGATCCGAGAGAACCGTCCTCCATCACGCCGATCCGTGAGATGGAAACGGACCCCGGCGTTTTCGGCGGTCCGTGTCGCATCGGAGGCTTCTCGCGGTGTCTGCCTCTCGACTCGGCCGGGCCGCGAGAGGCTCAAGGCCGCGCTTCCATGCACCGATGACCTGAGAAAGGCGCAGGAGTCTGAGACTCCAAGATCTCGTCCGAAAAGGTGGGGAAGGTGCTTTCATGAGGCGAGAGCTTCCAAGAGGCTCGCTTCGTGTGCCTCATGCCGCGTGGGTGCACGATTCGCGGGAACAGACAAGATCGGTCAAAGGCGAGGGCGGCCAACGGCCGACGCCTGCCGAGGCCGAGCGAGAGTCCGATCGTGAACGGGCGGACCAGGTAGCCCTCCGATTTCAGATCGAGCACCTCAAGCGACATCTTCTTGAAACGCACCGTCGCCTTCGGGCAACGCAGGTCGATACGGTGACCGCGCTGGCCGCCGCGGTGGAAGCGAAGGATCCGTTCACCGAGCGGCACTCCACGAACGTCTCGAGGTACGCGGAGCGCCTTGCCCGAACGTTTGGGCTCTCCAGCCGGCAGATGGCGACCCTGCGAACGGCCTCGGTCCTTCACGACATCGGGAAGATTGGTGTACCGGACGCCGTCTTGACAAAGCCCGGCTCGCTGACGCCGGACGAGTTCCGCGTCATCAAGCAACACCCCGTGACCGGCGCGGCCATCCTCCAGTCGGCCGCGTGGCTGCAGCGTGAGTTGCCGCTGGTGCTCCACCATCACGAATGGTACGACGGCAGCGGCTATCCGGCCGGTCTACGCGCCGATGAGATTCCCTTGGGCGCGAGGATTCTCCAGGCGGCCGATTCCATCGACGCGATGTTGTCGCGGCGAAGCTACAAGCGGGGCTACACAGTTGCTCAAGTGATCACCGAACTGGAGAAGGGCCGAGGGAAGCAGTTCGATCCCACCGTTGTTGACGTAGCCGTCAGTTGGCTTCGGCGGTCGCCCGAAGATGTCTTCCGATGTCGTGAGCCGGAGCGGTCCGAGGCCGGCGAGAATGCCACCGCCACGCCATGACAGGCGGATCGTCCCGTTGCCCGTCGTCAGCGCTCGAAGCGAAAGGCTACGACGTGCGATCATATCTTGCGTCAGCCACAAGGCGCCGACGCTCCGTTTGCGCCTCCGCGATCCGCCTCCGGCGATCTACTTTCGTAGCTCGCGGCCCAGGAGCGATTCAACCTTCGCGATTTTGTCCGTCAGTCGGCCGCTGTGCCCGGTTCGGATGTCGCACTTGATGGACACGCTGATTCGCCGGCAGTCCTGGCCCATCCGCTCGTAGCATGTCTTGATGACGCCGAATACCTCGTCCCAGTCGCCCTCCAGGCACGTTCCCATCGGTCCCAGACGGTAGGGTACGCCGCTGTCCGCGATGATCTCCAGGCTCCGGGCCACGTACTGCGAGACGGACTCCCCCTTGTCCATGGGCGACATCGAGAACTCAGCCAATACCGACATCGAACGTTCCTCCGCTTGCGTCCGGCATGCACCGGCGCCGCTTCGCGCAGGTCATCCTCCGAAGGCGACGTGCTCAAGTCCGGCGTGACTGCGTGCAGCGTCGCGTTTTCGAGCAGGTCATCCTCTCGAGGCAACGCCTGTGCTCGCTTGCATCGCGCTGTAACGCGCCGATCAGTCGCCTGCGGCATTCCGACGAGCGCCAGGCTCGGTCGAGGCAAGTCGAATCAGACGGTCACGAGGCTCAATCGAGGGAATCGGGGAGCCCCTACGGCGGTCAGCCTTTCGTCAGAATCCCGCGACCAACGAGGTGCTCCGCCACCGTTGCGACGCACTCTTCCAGCTTCCGTTCGGCCGTCTTCAACACGAGATCGGGCTTGGGCGGCGGCTCGTAGGGGTCGTTGACGCCCGTGAAATTCGGAATCTTGCCCTCGCGGGCCTTCTTGTACAGGCCCTTGGGGTCTCGCTTCTCGCATTCCGAGACCGGCGTATCCACGAAGATTTCGATGAACGGGATGGCCGCGTCGTCGTGCAGTTTCCGCGCCAAATCGCGATCGGCCGTGTAGGGGCTGACAAACGACGTGATGCTGATAACGCCGGCATCGGCGAAGAGCTTCGTCACCTCCCCGATTCGCCGGATGTTCTCGGCTCGATCCTCCGCAGAGAAGCCCAGGTTTTTGTTCAGGCCGTGCCGGATGTTGTCGCCGTCGAGGACGTAGGCCATCCGGCCTTGCTCGATCAAGGCGTGCTCCAACGAAAACGCGATCGTGCTCTTCCCGCTGGACGGCAGGCCCGTCAGCCAGACGGTGCAACCCTTCTGCCTGAGCAGGCTCTCTCGCCGAGACCGCTCGACGTGTCCTTCGTGCCAAACGACGTTCGTTGCTCTGATCTCCGTCATGTTGTTCCTTCCACGGGTTCGGCGTTGCGGGTCCTTGCGGCGTCCTTCTTGAGAACGCGGGTCTCGCCGTCCGGGTCCGCCGCCGGCGTTCATATTAGCCTGTCGGGGCCGGGAGCCCAACTCGGGCCGGTCAACAAACGCGCCTAGGGAGCACCGGAGCCGGGTCCTGTGAGGCCGGTGCCCCGGTTTTGCAGAACACGGGTCGGTTGCAGAGAATCGCGGCGTTGGCGTTGATGTTTGGGCCGGCGACGGCTAATGTGCCAACGACTCGTGAGAGGCTCCGGTCTCATACGTGTCCAGCGCTTGCAGCATGTCGCTCCAGAGAGATGCGGGATTCAGCCTGGGTCGCGCTGCAGATGGGCGAAAGGTGGCTTGGCCGACCAACGATCGTCACGAGCGACGCACGGAGCGCTACCGCGCGGTTACGAGACTGATGGAATCGCCCTTGCGGAAACGCGCGGCGCGAAGGCCCGCCGGTGGCGGCAAGCCGGGAGGCGCGGCCCTCGGCGATGACGGATGTTCGGTGCGTTCAGATTCGGTTCGGTGCAACGCCGACGGTTTGGAGCCGAGGCTGCGGATGCGCGTCCGCGGGTTTCGGCAAAGGTATCCCGGAGGATTCAACGTGCTCAACGACTCGAAACGGATTTCGTGGCGGGGGATTGTCGCGTGCTCGCTGTGCGCGAGTCTCGCCGGTCTAGCCGCGTGTTCCCCGTCCGGCGGTTACAAGATCACGCCGATCCCGGCGGACCAGACGCTCAAGGAGCAGATCGTGTTCCGCGATCCCGGCTGGGTCAGCGCCCGTATCGCGATGATCGACGTCGACGGCATTCTGCTGAACGCGGCGGAGCCCAGCCTCCTGGGTCAAGGCGAACACGTGGTCTCTCTCGTTGTCGAGAAGCTCGATGCCGCGGCTGCGGATGATCGGGTCAAGGCCGTCGTGCTCCGCGTCAACTCGCCGGGCGGAACGGTGACGGCCAGCGACATCCTGTACGAAGAAGTCCTCGCCTTCCGCAAGAAGACCGGCAAGCCCGTGATCGCCTACTTCCAGGACGTCGCGGCGAGCGGCGCGTATTACCTCGCCTGCGCGTCCGACGAAATCGTCGCCCAGCGGACGAGCGTGACCGGCTCGATCGGCGTGATGATGCAGATGGTGGACCTGTCCGGCACGCTGTCCAAGCTGGGTATCGAGGCGGACGCCATCAAGTCCGGCCCCTTCAAGGACGCCGGCTCGCCGTTCCGCGAGATGAGGTCGGAAGAGCGCGCCGTGTTCCAGGGCCTCGTGGACCAGTTCTACGAGCAGTTCGTGGACGTCGTGACGAAGGGACGTCCGAAGCTGACGCGCGAACAGGTGCTGACGTTGGCCGAC
>CAZERK010000116.1:0-9151 GCA_964514515.1 uncultured Planctomycetaceae bacterium | reverse complement strand
GGTAAGGAAGGCGCGGCCAGGATCAAGTCGTTGATGGACGGTCTGCGGAGCGATGCGCCCGACGCGTTCGCCGGGTGCCAGGGCATGACCATCGGCGACCTGATGACGGGCGAGATTCGCGAGCGTCGCAGCGGCCGCGTGGTGGACCGTTACGACCTACCGCAAAGCGACGTGCTCCTGTTCAAGCTGGAGGACGGCACGAAGGTCATCGCCCGGCCCAGCGGGACGGAGCCGAAGATCAAGTTCTACATCCTGGCGAAGGAGCCCGCTGCGAATCTAGATGAGGCTCGCAAGGCGGCGACGGCGAAGATCGAGCGGATCGGAACGGTCCTGCTGGAACGGGCCGAGCAGGCGTAGCACAAGTCCAAGGCTCGCTGCGAGGCTGCTTTGCTCTGTTGAAAACCCGTAGCGTCGGCCCCCTGCGGCCGACGGGAAAGACGAGGAATTC
Organism: uncultured Planctomycetaceae bacterium; assembly: GCA_964514515.1. Taxonomy (GTDB): domain Bacteria; phylum Planctomycetota; class Phycisphaerae; order UBA1845; family UTPLA1; genus CAZERK01. Next base: position 8,703 of record CAZERK010000116.1, on the reverse strand, counting down.
AGCGTATTGTCAACTCGTACGTGATTCTGCTCCCAATCCCGTGGGGTCTTCAACAGAGCGACGCTGCTTCGCAGCCGGGCGGCCGAGTCAGATTCTCCTGCTGCGCGGAAATGCAGCGAGGACAAAGCCTTCTCGCGTGTCGTGTCTGCATGGGGTAGACTCGGTTGCGCTGCGGGCGTGCTTGGCAGGCAGCGGCCTGCTCCCGTGATCGGCGGGAAGGCTGACGCGCCCTCTTCAGTCTGCGGCGGCCGCAGGGACCCGACGCTGCAACTCATCGCCGATTGCCGTACGCCTGCGGTGCTGCGAGCGAGGCAGGCTCGCCGATTCGTCCAAAGGCACGTCCATGATGGCGTCCGATGTTCCTGGTCAGGCTTCCAGGTGCAATTGCCCGACGTGCGGCGGCCGGGGACTCCGCCGGAATCCCAAGCACTTCTTCTGGGGCGTTTCGCTGATCGCCAGCGGCATGTTGGTCTTCTTCCAATGGCCGCCGATCCCCGATTTGATCGCCGCCTTCGAAGACTTCGCGGTGTACGCGGGGCTGCGCGCAGACGTAGGGACCGTGGCGATCTGGACGCTGGCCGGCGTCCCGGCCGTTTTCGGCCTGGCCTTTCTCTACTCGTGGTCGGCCCGGGATACCTGTCCCGCGTGCGGCGGGACCGGTCGAGCGTCGCCGCCGGCTCGATCCTGACACCGGTTTGCATGCGCCGAACGGGCTTCCTCGAAGGAAACCGCTTCCTTCGCTTTGGAGCCGCTTAGCCTTTGGCAAGGATAACCGTTCGGCAGGCTCAAGCAGAATTCCGCTGTGTGTTGAGGCTGTCAAACGGACGGTTGCGCACAAGTCGAGAGCGACGCGATGGCGATATTGATAGCGCGGGCAGGAACCCGCGTTCGGGATCGCCCGCTGGGCCGCGGGCCGGCCATCATCCGCGTCGTACCAAAACGAGTCCCGGTCTGCAGTCCGGGCGGCCGACTGTCCCGTTCGCCTCGCGTGTCAGGGCTGTCGGCACGCCCGAAACTCACGGATGAGACGGGAGTCATGGCGGCATGCCGGGGGCGGATGAACGATGCGTGCGTACGGGTCCGTGCGACGGCTATAATCAAGCGAGGTCCTCTCCACACCCCTCGCAAACACGAGATGTGCTGACCGACTGTCGCATGCACATCGCGGAGGTTGTCTCATGTCCCACAACCGAATTCCAGTCGGCATCGCCTGGGCGGTCGCGATCCTGGTTGCGCGGCCGGCGCACGCTCAGGTCGACCACCGCGTCAACGCCGGCAACGTGCACGGATCGGGTCAGGCCCTCGACAGCAATCCCGGCCTCTATACAGGGCGACTCAATCCGAGCGCCAACACGTTCGACGGCGGCCTTCGCGCCGATGCGCTCATCACCGGCAACATGACGGGGCTCGGCCGATTCCACGATTCGACGCCCATCGTCCACAGCAACCAATTCCGCGACACGTTGCCGTCCGCAGGGCTCTCCAATTTCCAGGCGATGTCCGTCGGGATCGGGGACATCCGCTCGCGTTACGTACCCACGCCGACGCTCTATTACGGCTCGCAGGAATTCGTCTCTGATGTCGGCGTCATCCGACAGGGCTTGAACGCCCCAGGCTCGTCGCGCTTGGCGTCGCCGTACGTCCCCCTGACGCGTCCTGCCGCGCCGTCGACGCTGTCCATCACCGATGCGCGCGCCTTCCTAAACGTTCCGTTTTCGGGCGAGCGAGACAGCACGTGGTCGAGCGACCTTCAACCGCTGGGCGTGATTCGACAGGAGGTCCGAACGCCCGACGATCCCCTGGCTGAGGCGATCCGTGCCATGCAGCCCTCGTACGAAGCCGCGACGTCGTCGTCGATCTTCGGAGCGCCTCGACCGGCCGAACCGATCCTCGATGCCGATGTGCTCCGCCGCAGCAACCTGCTGCGCAAGATGGAGAATGCCCGAGACGACGAGCGAAAGGCGTCCGACCGCGAGGCGATTCTGAGACGATGGGAATCCGAGCAGCGAGCAAGCGACGCGCTGCTCGTCGACAAGAACGCGGCCGCCCAAAGCGGCGCCGCGGGCAAATCCAGTTACGGCATACAGCAACTCGATCCCGGCCAGACTGCACTGAAGACCCAACCGCAGGCCGAGCCGGCAGACGGCTTCCGCCGAACGGATGAATCGACCTCGCAACTTGGCTCGCTCGGCGCCGACCGGTTCGCCGACCTCTATCGAGCAATCCAGATTGTCGACCAGCTTGGCATCAGGAACTTGGGCTTCAAGTTGACGGACCAGCCGACCGGCGAGGCGGCGGAGGCGGCGCCCGGAACGTCGCCCCCCACGCAGACCGGCACGCCTGTCGGACACGCTGAGTCTGCCCCTAAGCAACGCATGACGCGGCAGGAGGCGAAACAGCTTTCCGCCACTCTCGCGAACGCCACGAGGTGGGCCGGGGAGACCCTTGAAAACCCGATCACGAGTTTCGCCGGACGCTACGACGATCGCCTCAATCAGGCGATGGCCGCGGGCGAAGCCGCGCTGCGAGGAGGGAAGTACTACGAGGCCGTCCGCTACTTCGACGTCGCCTGCACAATCGATCCCGGCAACCCGCTCCCGATGCTGCACCGTGGACACGCCTTGGTCGCGGCAGGCGACTATGTATCGGCGTCGCTCTCGCTGCAGCGCGGCATCGAACGTTTCCCGCAAATCGCCGCGTTCCGTCTCGACCTGCCGGCGATGGCCGGAAAGTCGACCATCTTTGACATCCGTCGCGCCGACCTCGAGAAGAAGATCGCTATCGCGGACCATTACGAGATGCGCTTCCTCCTGGGCTACCTGGAACTCTACTCCGGGCTGCCCGAGCTGGGCTTGAAGGACCTCCAAAGGGCCGCGGACATGGCGCCGCAGGACAGCGTCGTCCGCTTGTTCAACGACCTCATCCTCGGACGCCGCGAGCTGCCTCCCTTGCCATCGATGCGATGATCCGTCGCAGCCCCGCTTGCGAAGCGATGACTCCGCCGCTGCGCTCGTCAGCGCAGCTCTCGCGCGGAATCCCGCTCGTCAAAGCCGACTCGCTGCGCTTTGAGCGCCGCCGGCCTTGGCCTGCGGGTAGCCGCAAATCGAGCAACGCTGCCCTCCCCGACGACATCGGTTGGGCTCATCTGAAAGAGGTCGCACAAACCTCCCGCCGCTCCCCCGAGACTGGCGAGACTTCTGTCGCCCGTTCATGCCAACCGGGCGGCGATCCCGCGGCTACGCGGAACGGCTGCGAAATCACCGCGATCTTCATAATCGCTACGTTCGGAACTGTTTACCTGTCTTGCTATGCAGACCGAGGGACTATGGCGAGGGCGTCAAGCCACATCACAAGAAGCGATAAAAGAAAGCACCAGGCGCCTCAAGGGCAATCCCGGTGCTTTCCGGAGGGGAAAGAAGCCGATTGATCTAGCCCGATCAGCCGGGCAGCGAGGTCACAAGCACCTCGCGATGTATGATGGTATCGTCCTCCCTCGTGGTAGGCTACACCACATTATAGCCCCACACCACGCAGTTATCTAATATTGTCGTCCAGTTTACGTTAATCACTACAGCCCATCCAGCCAGAATATCTTTCTGCAATTATCGGACGCTGCACTCCCGCAGGAAAGGCCTCCGTCCGAGTTCTCCATCCTGGCTGCTGGCACAGACAAGCCATGCTGCCCCCATCTCTGTACGTCCGACCCCCCGTTCGGGTTGCGAATGTGCTATCTTTCGCGGACGCGGATCAGCCCATCGGGATACGCCTGCTCCCATTGGACTGGCGGTCGTTCCTCGCCCGGTCTGGCTCGGAATTCACCTGGAGCGACCCGGACAGCCGGCTTCACGGCGTTGACGGACGCCTCCTCCGATTGCCAGCTCCGCGCCGCAGACTGTGAGGGCGGACTCGGTGCCATCCCGTGGGCGAGGTCGATGCGCTGCGCAGCTCGGCCGTCTCGATGCGATCAATTAGCCCATTATGGCTCCAGCGGATGCGGCCTCAGCGTTGACAGGGCTGCCGGATGGCCTAGACTAAGCGGCCATCTGAGCATTCCGGTGGCCCATGCCTGGTCGCCCTAGCGTGACGCATTGGATATGGTTCATCGCAATGACCCCGTAGCTCAATAGGATAGAGCGCAGCCCTGCGGAGGCTGAGGCTGGTGGTTCGAATCCACTCGGGGTCGATGACGCACCAAGTTGGTTCACGGCGGCGAGGAGTCCCGGGCTTCGAGCGTTCCCAACCCGCTGCATCGCCCCCGTGGCCAACGCCGAAAACCACGAGGCCAGCTCCCGCCATGCGTCGGCCGGCGGGGCAGTTGCCACGCGGTAAACGCCTACGGGCCCTGTGGAGCGCGGCTCCGGCCTTCTCCTCGCGGGCCAGCGGCATCGGCCGTTCGCGCACCTCTCGCATACAATCCTCCGTTGAGATGAACGCCGTCTGCCCCAGCACAACATTGTCGTCTATTCGCGAGAAGGTCGCCGCCGGCAGCCGCCTCACCTTCGAGGACGGCTTGGCGCTGTACGCCTCGCGCGACATCCATGAGATCGGGCGGTTGGCGGATTCGGTTCGGCGGCGAAAACACGGCAACCGCGCGTACTACAACGTCAACCGGCACATCAACTACACGAACTACTGCGTCCTGCGGTGCGGGTTTTGCTCCTTCTTCCGGCCGTATCCCCGCAACGGCATTCAACCGAACGCCGATGCGACCGCGATCTCGCTCGAACCGATCTCACCGCTGGCGGGAGATGCTTACGAGCTATCCGTCGAGCAGATCGCCGAGTTGGCGCGCGAGGCCTATGCCGCCGGCGCGACGGAAGTCCATATCGTCGGCGGTCTGCATCCGCGCTTGCCGTTCTCATACTACACCGAGATGTGCCGGGCGATCCGAACGACGTGCCCGCGGATTCACATCAAGGCCTTCACGGCCATCGAAATCATCCATCTCACGCGCATCGCCCGACCGCGCCGGACCATCCGCCAGGTGCTGGAGCAGCTTCGCGAGGCGGGGCTGAGCAGCCTGCCCGGCGGCGGAGCGGAAATCTTCGATGAGCGCGTCCATCGCGAAGCCTACAAGAACAAGGTGGGCGAGGCCGGTTGGTTCGACGTGCATCGCGTCGCGCACGAGTTGGGCATCCCGACGAACGCCACGATGCTGTACGGGCACGTCGAAACGCCGGCCGAACGAATCGCGCACATGCTCAAGCTGCGTGAGCACCAGGACGCCTCCCTGCAAAGCCGCGCGGCGGCGTTCAACTGTTTCGTGCCGCTGCCGTTCGTGCCGGAAGGCAGCGCGCTGAGCCATCTGCCTGGTCCGACGGCCCTCGACGATCTCAAGACCCTGGCGATCAGCCGGTTGATGCTGGACAACGTCCCGCACGTCAAGGCCTTCTGGATCATGCTGTCCGCGAAGCTCGCGCAGGTCTCGCTGAGTTGGGGCGTCGACGACGTGGACGGCACCGTCGTCTTCTACGACATCACGAAGAAGGGCCGCAGCCGCGAAGCACGCCATCAGGAACTGAGCGTCGAACAAATCCAACGCCTGATTCGCGAGGCCGGCTTCGAGCCCGTCGAGCGAGACTCGCTCTATCGGCGCGTCAAGCGCCACGCCGGCGACGCGGGTTCTTCGTGAACTTGGGTTGAGGAATCCGTCTGGCGCCGATACGATCCCGTCGATGCGGCGCACGTCAACACGAATTCGTGCCGCAGACTGACAAGACGTTTCGCACGCACCGCCGGCCGCAACAACGACCTTCGGAACCTTGAGCGGCGATCCTCGCCGACGAACCAACCGCGGCGGCCGCGTCACAGCAAAAATCGGAGCACGGTGATCTGCGACAGCCGACACCACGCGCTCGGTCCCGGACTCCCCCGGCGGACTCGCGCACGATTCCGCCCGCGTCTCCACGAGCCGTTCGCCCGACCGCGCGGCGAGGCGCTATTGGACGCAGAAACTGGGTCAAAACGAGTCATCCAAACAGGCGAGTCTCAAGACGATGGTATTCTCAAGATTGGCGTTATTGACCGGATCCCTGCTTCTGTCCGTCGGCTCGTTTGCATGGGGCCGTCAACCGGCCGAGCAGCCGACTGCCGAGTCCCCGCCGGCATCTGCATTGTCTTCTGCGCCGCCCCCTGGCGAGGTTGTCGTTTCATCGGCGGCAGGCGCGGAGGCGGAGTCGCTCGGTCAACTCGCCGGCGTACCTGCGACGGAAGAAGAGCTTGCGGCGAGGCTCGCGCTAACGCAGCAACAGCTCGATGCCCTCCGGCCCACCACGCAACCGTCGAGCGACACGACGGACGAGCGGCAATTGGCGATCAGGGCGATCAAGGAAGGACTGTACCAAGACTGGGATGCCTATCGTTCGCAACTGGAGCGGTTGCGGCAGCTCCGAGGGAGCATCGCCAAGCTGACCAGCGAGTTGTACATCAAGTCCATCGCCGAGCAGCAGACCATCGTCCGGCAGGAGACGCAGGCAATCGAGAAGCTGCCGGAGCCTCTGATGGCTGCGGAGGGGGAGGTTGCCGAGACGCAGAAGCAGGTGCAGACCGTCGAGATACAGGTCAAGGCCCTGGCCGACGCGCAAGGCCGCCGTGCGACGCAGTTGGCCGAGGGCTTTCAGAAGACGCGCACGCGACTCGAAGCGGAGTTGAAGCAACTTCAGCTTCAACGTCAGGAATTGAGCCATCGTCTCGACGACAAGGGCCCGACGACGACCGCGCCGGCAGACAACGAACGCACAGTGCTGGAGGAAGGCCGTCTGGAGGTGCAAACGGCGAGCCATGAGCTGTCGCTTCAGGTTCTCGCGTTGGAGCAGCAGCGGGCGGAATTGCAGTCCAAGCAGGACGAACAGATGCTCACCGCCTTGCGCGAGAAGCTCGATGCGATGAGTCGTCGGCTGGCGGCTCTGAAGGAAGCGCGGAGCCGGAGCACGCTGCAAATCCTCGAACTGCGGCGGCAACGGGCGACCGATCCCGGCGAAATCGCCCTGCTCGACATGGAGCTGTTCCGCGAGCGCCTGATGCTGGCGTACTTCCAGAACCGCGACCGGCTGGCCTTGCTCAGGGCTCGCTTTCCCAACAGCGACCTCGAACGGGTGCGGGAGCGCGTCGCACTTTCCAAGGCGTATTGGCAACGCGCCCTGGATTCGATGGAGTATCGTTCCGGCGACGAGGCTCTGGATCTGCACGGGCAAGTCCGCGAAGAGGCCAAGGACTTCAATCGTCGCCTCGTGCAACGCCGACAAGAACTCGGGCGAACGCTCCGTGAAATGCACGATTTGCGAACCGTGCGGGACCGGGCCATGCGCCGGATCAACGAGATGGCCGATGCCGTCTCTGCGGCGCTTCAATCCAAGGACGCGGCCGAACAGACGCGACTGCAAACCGAGGCGACGACGATTCGAGCTGATCTCCTGGAGACCATGCGAAAGGCGATCCAGGAAGTTGAAGAAGTCGTCGGGCGGCTGGACGAAGCCGTCAAGATCCTCGAATCGCGCGTCGAACGCCTGGCAGAAACCGAGCAGGAGCTGCATTGGTCGCGGATCACGCGGATGGACTCCGGCCTGACGGGCGCTGACTGGGCCGGGGCCGGGTCGGAACTGAGGGCGATGTTCGCCTCGCAGCCGTCCAGCGCCGCCGATGCCCCGCAGGCTTCCATCGCAACCAACGCGGTCGAGGAACAGCTCTTCGCTGGCACGCGCGGACAGAGCGAGAAGATGATGCCCGTCCTCGTCGCCCTGCGTGACGACGTGTCGTCCGCGTCGCTGTTCGACTGGATCAAGGCGGCGGTCGGCATGGCGGCCGCCGTCGTCTTGGGGATTGCCATCACCCGGTTGGCCCGCCGCCGCGGCGTGCGTCTGGCGAGGCTGATTTCGCAAGACGCCCAGCCTGACGTGAAGGAGAAGAAGCCCATCGAGTCCGGCCTCAGCGCTCGGTTGGACTTGCTTTGGTGGAACATGGTAGGGGACTTGGCGATTGTCCTGCTGGTGGCGGCCGTCGCGGCCCTTGCAGGCGGATCGATTGCCGAGCAACCGGTTTCGCGGCAAGTCGCCGGCATCCTCCTGGCGTACGTTGTCGGGGCCGTCGTTCTGCTGCGGCTGATTCATCATCTGTTCGAGGCGGATAGTCCGCCGCATCGTCCGATTCCGTGCTCCAACCCGGTCGCTCGGCATTACCGCTGGTGGCTCTCCGTCCTCATTCTTTTCTCGCTCGTCGTCCTCGCGATGCCGTCGCTCCTTTCCGCGATGAACGTCGCGCCGACGCTCCAGTCCGTGATGATCGAAATTTACAAAGGCGGCTTCCTGTTGCTGCTCCTGTTCTTCTTGTTGCCCAAGGGCCGGGTGCTGGGCAGCGGCGGCCGCAAGCGGCATTGGAGCTTCGTGGCGGCCTCGGTCGCATACCCGTTGGAGGTCGCCGCCGTCGCCGCGCTGCTCGTCTTGCAGATCGTTGGATACGGCGCGCTGGTCTCGTACGTAGGACAGGGCTTGCTCCTGTCGCTGCTTGTTCTGCTGGCGGCGGGCACGATCTCCGGCTATGCGGCCGACGCCCTGGATCGCTTCGGCCGCATGGGAACGGACAGGGGCGGGCGCGGCGCGATCGGTGCGACGCGTGCGGCGGATACGACCGGTTTGGCGGGGGCGATGGGTACGACGGGGCCGACGGGCGCGACAGGCGAGACGTGTGCAACGGGTACGGCCGGTTCGA
>CAZERK010000115.1:2207-9155 GCA_964514515.1 uncultured Planctomycetaceae bacterium | reverse complement strand
GCTCCTGCGGGATTCTATGCCCCGCGGCCCCCTGGGCAACCAGCCCCCGTGGGGACAACGACCGCCCCCCAGGGCAAGCGAGGCTCATGGGCGACTTCAGGGTGTCATCCCGCTGCCGTGCCAGGATCGAACACCGCCTGCTGTGAGCAACAGATGCGCCCCGTCCCGCCGGCGCAACGCGGTGGTGCAAAGGCTGTGTCGTATGCCGGCGCAGGATTCTTCCCTCTTGACTCCATAGGTCGGTTGAAGTAAGCTGCACGGTGCTATGTCCATCTGGGATGGTCGCCCCAATGATCCAGGCGGAAACACGGCGCTCTGACCGCTGCCAAGGCCCTCACGCAGAACTCCCGCTCGATGCTCAGGGAGGCGACTCCTTGAAGTTCGCCGATGCATACCAGTTCTACAGAATCCTCGCGCTGCGCGTGGCCGAGAGTTTCTCACGGTGTCATCAAGACGCCGAGGACGCTACGCAGGATGCGTTTGCTCAACTGTGGCGTCGAGTGACCAGCCTTCGAAACGCCTCAACCGTTTCTCCTTCTGCGGGCAGTTACATCTGCAAGGCCGTCAAGCATACGGCGCTCTCCGTTTCTCAGAGACGGCGGAGGGAGCAACAGGTTCTTGAGCGGGTGTGGCAACAGCAGCACGTTGCAGCCAAGCAGCTTCTCATCACGTCCCTTGATAGCGGTGCGGGCCTTGTGAGTCAGGAACTCGCCGCGATGCTCAGGGCGGCGTTGGAAGACCTTCCCCCGCGGCGCCGGATGATTCTGGAGTTGCGGTATGGGCAGTGCAAGAAGGTCAGAGAAATCGCGGAGGAACTGCGGATCAAGGAAGGAACGGTGAAGGCCAGCATCCATCAGGGTGTGCGGGCCCTGCGGATCCGCATCCAGCGGCAGAAGAGGTAGGTCTGAACAGGGATGCCCAGAGCGCTCTTCCTGCAGGCTCCAGAGATTGGAGCGCTTTGGGGTAAACCTTGGACTGTGTTCGCGTGCTTACTCATAATGGGAGGCGTATAGCCCCTGGGCCGAGTTATAGGGCCTGTGCTTGCGAAACGAGGAACCCACATGTCTTGGCGGTTGCTGCCGTTTGTCGTGATGGTCACGTTGTTTGCGAGCCAGACTCGGACCGACTCATCGATGATGAATACATCGACAGTTCCCGTCACCTCTGGCGTTCTCTGCCTCGTTGTGGCACAACAAGAGGAGTGCCATCCAGACACCCCGTGTGTGGAAGGGACCAGTTGTTTGCCGGTGGCCTCATCGCTGCCGCCGGTGAATGTCAATCGAACCGTCCAATCGGGCTGGGAAACGGCAGGCGGCTCCTGCGGAACGAGGCGCTGCTACCTGATTCTCCGGTGTGCTTGTGGTCCACCGTTGGCATCGGAGACCTGTAACTGAGACGCACAATCCATGCAGAGAGAGGATTTCTATGAGTACACTGCGAGCCGCGAGGCACAAGCGGTGGATCTGTTGTGTGGCTGTCGTGGGTTTCTCTGTCTGCGCCGTGGGCGTATTCGTGGCAGGAGAAGCCCCGGGCGGGACAGGTGCGGCAGGACTGTGCGACCTCCTTCAGCAATTCAAGACAGTCGCGTCATTGAGCTACTCAGCCACGGTCGAAATCGAAGTCCCGGATGCAGCAGGACGGGCCGTTGTTTCGTGTGACTCGTGCTTTCAAGGCGCGTCTCCGCTGGATCCGATCCTGGGCTACTTTGAATACACGGCATCCGGTGATCGCTACAAAGTCGTTTCTTTCGCGGAGCCTGACAGGTACCCGGGCGTGCAGACGCAAGTCGCGTTCGACGGGCAGCGATTCCAGTTGCTGCTTCCAAACGGCACGCTGTCATACTCCGCCCACGACAGCAACTCTGGGCTTCCGACCCTGCCAGACCCCATGTTTCAGCTTCTGCAGTTCTGTTATCCTCTTACAGATGCCAATACCGCGATCGAACTTCGGTTGAAGGATGTTCAGAGCGACACGACGACTCACGGCGAATGCGATGCGTCTTGGGTACCGGTCCAGGTAGGAACCCACATGCTTGATCGCGCCGTATTGCCGGGCGGGACCTATGAGGGCGTCGCATACGTCCACCACGTGTACGTCCAACCGAGTGGTCGGAACCGTCCCGTGCGCATTGATCGGATCGCTGATTACGGCAGGCTTAGCTCGACCGAGTTTTCCGACTACATTCAGGTGGACACCGCTCGCGGGCCTACCTTCTGGCCGCTGTCTATTGTGTTTCGGATGTACGACGCGGACGGCGCGGAGTTGATCGCGGTGTTCTTTGAGATTCACAATTTGACCGTGGATGCCGAATTTCCTCGAAGTACCTTCGCAATCGATCCGGCTCAAGCCTCGCGAATCTGGGATGGCGAGCAACGTGCGTTCGTTCCCGGTTGACGTTCCATGATCTCCCAGAACTCGGTAGGGAACCGCACGTGACTTGTGCCTCGCGCTATGGGTTGAAGCGATGGCTTCTCCAGCGTCAGGCGCTTCGATGGGGGTGCCTGCTTTCGCTGCTGTTCGGGTCGTCTCGCTGCACCCCGAGCGAGGATGCAGCACCGGACAAGGCGGCTGAGTCCGCATCACGGCGGGAGGTGGCCGAGGCGCTTGCCGCTTCTGCTCCGGCTGCGCCGATCAACGACGTTCTGGATCGATGGTCCGCTGGGCAACGTGAAGAGGCCATCGTAGCGCTGTTGGCGATGTACGACTCGCACGCCTCGGCTGCTGCCTACCGTCCCTTCGATTTCACGGAAGCGCAATTCGTGGCCTTGCCTCCAGCCGATCGCGATTCGCTGCGAGAGAGAATGCTCACCAGAATAGAAGTGTTACGCCAAGGGGTTGTCAAAGAAATGGAGAAGCGGGGTCGCGAGGAGATCGTGGCCGGTCGATTCGACGAAGCGGAGCGGACCTTCCTCACGATGAAGCAGTTGGGCGCGGCCAACCGCAGCCCGGATGTAACCCTGCTCATGGGCCTTGTCGGCAAGAGAATCGAGGAAATCGCAGACACCGGGCGGGCTGACTTGGCACGAGCGCGTGCGGGCAGCCAGACGACGAAGCCCCGATAAGCCGGCTTCCCGCAGACACGCTTGTGTGTGCAGCAGCGGTCGCTTCCCTGACGATGAGCCCCCTTCCGCCATCCCTTTGATTGAGCCGCTTGCCACTTCGCTGCCTCGTGTGGCGTCGCCCCACCCGCATAAGCACCAGATGCAAGCTCCACAGGATCGCCAGACTTGAATGCCGCGACCGGCAGGGGCGCGCATGTTGCCCGAGCCAGCCTGCTGGTCCGGCTGCAACCCGGACGGCCGCTTATGTGCAAGAACCTCCAGGGACGACACCCAAAGTACAGGAACCTTGCGGATGTCCGGGAGGCAGACAGTTCAGCAAACGAAGCAGCCGTCCGCGCAGGCCGAGGCGACCGAGCAAATCGAACCGCCCAAGGCGGCGCGGCGTCGAGTCCGCGCGGATGGTCCAAGCGTGACCGGGACCGGAGTCGAAGCGACGCATCGTCGATTCAACCGGAAACCGCTGCAATCTCAAGATGCGAGCCTGGGAGGCAGCGGGCGCCTCCACGCGCTTCCTGCTCGGCGCGTCATCAAATATCCTGGCCAGTCACAATCCTCCGCTTCGCGCGTAGTAGACGATGGGCACAACAAATCGGTGTTGATCCCTCGCGGAGGTGAGCGCGTGGCTGCTGAAACGACGCAGGTCTTGAGCGTGGGCGACAACGAGGCGGCGATGGGACAGGATCGCGATGAGCGGGGCGTCGGGTCGGGCGTTGCCGCTCTGCTTGACGCCGAGTTCGGCGCCTATTACGCGATCGTGTACCGCTACCTGCTTCACCGCTTCTTCGACCGCGAACAAGCCGAAGAGCTGACCGCCGAGACGTTCTACAAAGCCGCCACGGCCCTCGGCCGGCTGCGCGCCGACCGGCACGGACTGCAGACGTGGCTCCTCCGCGTGGCGACAAACCTCGCCAATTCGCGTTCTCGCAGGTTGCGATGGCGGCGGTTCCTGTTCGGGCGATGGGCGGCCGCGGCCGGCGTATGCACCGCCGAGGCGGGCGACCCTCCGTCCGTTGTCGATCAATGCCGTGAGCGCGTGCGGGCGGCGGTCCGAGTATTGCCGCCGGCGGACCAAGCGGTCATCGCCCTGCGCTACTACACGCAACTGGCCTATGACGATATCGCCGAGATTCTCGGATGCCGTACGGATGCCGTGCGAGCCCGCTTGAGTCGCGCGCTCAAGCGCTTGCGGGAGCAACTGGAAGACACGGAGCGGATGACGCCGCGATGACAATCAACGGAGCGAGTTGACATGAATAAGGACAACGAAGAATTGGGGCGGATGTTGGAAGCGGCGGAGATGGCCGAGGACGCGAGGCCGGCGGGCGTCCAGTCGGCGCATGACCGGTTCATGAGGACGGTTTCGTCCGGTCGCCGACGCGTGGCGCTGCCTCGGTCGACGGCGGCAGCGGTCATCGTGCTGGGACTGACGGCGGCCGGCTTGGCCGGTACGCAGGCCGGGCGAGATTGGATCCGAAGTCTATTCACGCCGATCCAGCCGGCGCACGCCGTATTCGGTGAGCACGGGGACGACACGGCCTGGGTCGTGCAGCGCTTGGGCCCCGACGCCGGTCCCTTCTCCGATCAAGAAGTCGCAGACGTCGAAGCGGAGATGAAAGAGGCCGAAGCCCTCAAGCAGGCGGGAGAGGGGCGTCTTGTCGGTCTGTTGGAGATGCCGGCGATGCACGGTGACGTGGACGCCGAGCGATTTGGCGTGGCATACCTGATCGAATACACGCTCAATGACGGGAAGACGACGACGGTCAGCGATGACTGTCCGAGTCCTGCCCAGCGTGTCAGAATGCGGCTGGCGGAGATCATGCAACAGCGCGACGCCGGTGAGGGCGAGGTGATTTCGGCAGCGGACTTTCCGATGGGCCTGGGGAAGTACGTGATCCGGTACACGCTGGACGACGGCCAGACGGTCGATCTGGAGGACTTCTACCCCCCGGCGCCCCGCGCCGATCGTGAGGCGATATTCGAGGAGGTGTCCCGGCTGCGAGAAGCGCGTCAGTTCGTTGTGCTGAGCGCCAATCGCGATGCGAAAGGCCCGGTATCCGGCGTGTTGCAGTACACGCTCTCGGACGGCCGCGTCGTCGGCGCCGTGGATACCATCCCGGCGGATGTCATCTCCGAAGATGGCGAGAACGTCGTCAATCCGATGGTCGTCAATCCGATGGTCGTCGAGCCGACGGACGCCGAGGACCCGTCCGAGCAATAGGCGGCAGGACTGAGGCAGTCTGCGAGAAGGCGGCAAACGGCCCGTCCGCAACCATGGACGCCGATTCCCGGACGGCTCGTTCAGGAGTCGGCGTTCTGCTTTCAGACGTCGCGCCGGGCGCGTGCCGGGTTCGGCGAAGACTGCCGGAACTCAAGGCAACCGCACCTGCGTACGTAATTCCGGAATTCCACGGTTGCATGCGCCCGCAAGCCGCGGACCTTGGCGCGCGGGCCCGCGACTCGAGCGGCACGGCTGCAACCCCAGTCGGAAGCCGCGTGTAAGAGCCTCCAGGAACGACGCCCATGGTACAGGGGCCTTGCGGATGTCCGGGAGGCAGGCGAACCAACACGGAAGCCAGCCGGCTACACGAACGCCGGACGGACGCGGGCGGCCGCTTGTCCATCGCCTCCTGCTGATTGCGTGCGTGTTGTGCCTGACGGCCCGTGCGCCCGCCAGCGATTCCTGGCTCATCTGCGACGCCAACGCCGTGCGCGACGCCGACCGGCTCTGGCTCTCCTTCGTCACAGGCGAACTCTTTCCCTACGGCGATGCTGCGACAACCCCGGACTGGATCGACCAGGTCGTCGACTATCATGCCGGCCTCGACCATCGGGTCGACGGCCTGGCCATCCGGGATCGGGGGCTGTCCGTCCGCACAACCATCCACGGCGTCGGCGTGCATGTGTTCGGCTGCTCGCTCAAGCCGCGTTGGGTTCGGATCGACGGACGGTCCTTCGACGCGTATCTCCGCGACGAACAGGCGACCGAGGCCGCCGCCACGAGGAGCGGCGTTCCAAATCCCGACGGCCCCGTCTGGGAACGGTACACGAAGTATGCCAAGACAATCGTCGAAGTCCTCCCTGCCGCAGGGAACGACGTGCACGCCGCAGCCGCGGACGTTGCGGCCGTCGGATTCGAGGCCGCAGACGTGACAGCCGCGGGCGAAGCCTTCGACGTGCTTCTGGGGCATCGTCTGGAACTCGCACCCCTGTCCAACCCCTGTCGCTGGCGGACGGGCGACGTCGTCGCAGTGCGCGTGCTGTTGGACGGCTATCCCTGGCCCGCCGTGCTCGTGTCGGCCGGCCGCGAGGGCTTCGAGACGCAAACCTACGTCGCGCAGGCGAGGACCGACCCGGCAGGCACGGCGACGTTTCAACTAACGCAGCCCGGCCATTGGTTCTTCCGGGCGCACATCATCCGCCCGACGGACAGCCTGGAGCGCAACGAATGGGAGAGCTTCTGGGCGAGCCTCAGCTTTCGCGTGGCCTACAGCGAGGAAGCGGCGGCGGCGATGCGATCCGCAGAATCCCGGTTGCCGGAGGTGGCGGACTCAAGAGACGCGGCGGGCGATGATGCGTCGTTGAAGAAAGGCGTTCAAATGGAAGCATATCATATTCTCCTTCAGGCGGGCTCCGGGCCGCAGAGGGTCGCCGCGAGCCTCGGTAAGCCCCCCGTTCGTTTGTCGAGAGGCGGCCCGCGGGAATGCGGGACCGCCGTCATCATGGTCGTCAGTTTCTCCTTAACATCTGTCGGAGATCGCATCCGGGTCGACGTCGATCTGACAGACTCAGGACCGTTTGCATACGGCGGCAGGTCTGCGCGGTCTTGCGGCCGCACGACTGCCCATTGATCGCTACCGCCGATCGCTGGAACGGCGGCATTGAATTG
>CAZERK010000115.1:0-2197 GCA_964514515.1 uncultured Planctomycetaceae bacterium | reverse complement strand
CCGACGCTCGCCCGCACGGCCGTACTCGAATCATCCGTTGCTTCGCGGCTGTTCGGGTCCGTCTGGCTGTCGGAAGCCGGATTCCACGATAGCGCCGCGAAGGCGCCGCCTGCCGCCAGGGCTGCTCCAAAACGCCCGATCTGACGCAGGCGTTGCCATCGAAGTTCAGGGTGCCGGCGATACGCCATGCTGGACCTCCCACGCAGCGTATGTGCCTACCAGACTACCCCCAGTTGATCGAAGTCATCGGCGGGAAACGTCCATCCAGGCGCATCCCGAGCCTGACTTTTTCGTGCGATTTTACTAAAGCGTTCGGGGGGGTCTGCGGCGCGGCTGGAACGAGCACCGGCAGTCGACCGAGCCTACCAGCCTTGGAAACGAGACATCAGCCGATTATCAATATGAAGAAACGCGACGAATCGCTTCCAGCGACGCCAACGGCCCCAGGAACGCGCGATGATCCCGGTGCGTCGTGCAGTAGCGGATCGTCGCTTCTTGTCGGCCGTCAACGGGCTCGCTGAACACGGCCGGCTCATCGTGCAGGTGTTCGTCGAGGAGACTCTCGATTTGGAACCGTGCCCGACCGTCGGCGGCGTCGAACGCCACGTGCCACGTGGCGAATCGACACGGACCGCTGACGATGCGCTCGATCGCCCGGGCCGCGGCCAACGTGGCGACGATGAGCAGCGAGAAAAAGACGCCGGCTGCCAGGTAGCCCGTCCCAAGGACGAGCCCGACCGCCGCCGTTGCCCAGATGCCTGCCCCGGTCGTCACGCCGATGACGAGGCCGCGTTCCCGGATAATCGCGCCCGCACCCAGGAAGCCGATGCCGGAGACGATCTGAGCGGCGATCCGGCCTCGATCGCCGCCGGAGTCGCCGGCGATCATGAGAGACGCCTGCGTGAAGATGGCCGAGCCGAGGCAGATCAAGATGAGCGTTCGAACGCCCGCCGGCTTGTGGGCCCGCTCGCGCTCCCAGCCGATGAGGCCGCCGCACAGAACCGACGCCACCGTCACCAGCACGCCGGCCCAATGCCGCCCCACGAGAAGATGGATGTCGCCGGCCCAGGACCAAAATTCGTTTTCCATCGGAGTTTTCCCAAAGCGCGTCGGATCGCCCGGCGACCTCGGCTGCGAGCGACACGCGACGCCGGACGCATCTTTCGTCGGCATTCTCCGCGGCCGCTTCTGAGCCCAACCCGGCTTTGGAATGCCGCCGGAGCAGGCTGAGCCAGGGTCAACCGCATTCTCGCAATCGCAGCCGTTCCAATAGCTTGGGATGAGGCCAGGCGCCGTCCGACGGCGGGCCTTGCCGCGGCTGCCGCAGGCGGGTGTAATCCCGCTTCTGTTGCCGCAAACCGGATTGAATCGACCTCCCGGCGTTTGACATCCAAGGCGTTTAAGGAGTTGTCCGTTGGACATCGCGAAATTGGAGAAGAAGATCCGCGACAAGCGTGCGCTTGTCGGCGTGCTGGGCATGGGATACGTCGGTCTGCCCCTGGTGCAGACCTTTGGCCGAGCGGGCTTTCCGACGCTCGGCTTCGACATCGACGAGAACAAGGTCCGCCTGCTCAACGCGGGCAAGAGCTACATCAAGCATATTCCGCAGTCCACGATTCGCGAACTGCGGGATTCCGGGCGTTTCACGGCCACGTGCGACCCTCGCAAGCTGAGGAAGGCCGACGCGCAGTTGATCTGCGTGCCCACGCCGCTGTCGAAGTCGCGCGACCCCGATATGACGTACGTGGAGGCCACGTCGCGGACCGTCGCGGAGAACCTGCGGCCGGGCCAGTTGGTCGTCCTGGAGTCCACGACCTACCCCGGCACGACGCGCGAGCTGGTCCGCCCGATCCTCGAACAAGGCAGCGGCCTGAAGGCCGGCCGCGACTTCTTCCTGGCGTTCAGCCCCGAGCGCGAGGACCCAGGCCGCAAGGACTACAACACCGCCACGATTCCCAAGGTCGTTGGCGGGCTGGACGCGGCGAGCCGACGACTGGCCGTCGCCCTGTACGCCGGCGCGATCAAACACGTCGTGCCCGTGGCGAGCTGCGAGATCGCCGAGGCGGCAAAGATCCTCGAAAACGTCTATCGCTGCGTGAACATCGCGATGGTCAACGAGTTGAAGATACTCTTCGAGAAGATGGGCATCGACGTCTGGGAGGTCATCGAGGCGGCGAAGACCAAGCCGTTCGGCTTC
>CAZERK010000114.1:2333-9211 GCA_964514515.1 uncultured Planctomycetaceae bacterium | reverse complement strand
CGCAACGGTGGCAGCAGGATCGGGAAGACGTTGAGGCGGTAGAAAAGGTCCTCGCGGAACGCGCCCTGGTCGATCGCCGCCCGCAGGTCGCGGTTGGTCGCGGCGATGATGCGGACGTCGGTGCTGATCGTCTTCGTGCCGCCGACGCGGACGAACTCCTTCTCCTGGAGCACGCGCAGCAGCTTGACCTGCGTGCTCATGGAGATGTCGCCGATTTCGTCGAGGAACAGCGTGCCGCCGTCCGCCATCTCGAACCGCCCGATCTTGTCGGCGTGCGCGCCGGTGAAGGCGCCCTTGGCGTGGCCGAACAGCTCGCTCTCCAGGAGCGTCTCGGGCAGGGCAGCGCAGTTGATGGCGATGAACGGATGATCGGCTCGCGGGCTGGCGTCGTGGATTTGCCGAGCCGTGAGCTCCTTGCCCGTACCGGTCTCGCCGAGGAGCAGCACCGTCGCATGGCTGCCCGCCACGCGCTTGACCATGTCGGTCGCCTGCCGCAGGGCGGGCGAGTTGCCGATGATCCGAGCCTTGCCGCGTTGGCTTTCTCGGAGACCGCGGTTCTCGCGTACGACGGTTTCGTGCTGAACGGCGTTGTTGGCCGCGATCGCCGCCAGGTTGGCGAAGATTTGCAGCAGGTCGAGGTCGGATTCGGCGTAGGCGCCTCCGTCGATCTTGTTGAGCACTTCGACGACGCCGATGACCTGCTCACGATGGATCATGGGCGCCGCGACGAGGCCCCGCGTCATGAAGCTGCTCTTCGCGTCAATCCCTTGGAAGAAGTCCTGATTCTCGCGGACGTTGGGGACGATAACGCCGCGACCGGAGGACGTGACCTTGCCGGCGATGCCCAGGCCGGCGTCAAACGCCTCGCCGAGCAGCACCGGCCCGCGATCGCCGACGGCGGCTCGGAAAACGAGCTTGTTGCGGGCTCGGTCCAGCAGCAGGACGCTCGACGCCTCGGATTGCAGAACGACCGCAGCCTTATGGGCGATCGCTTGTAAGACTTGATCGAGATCCAAGGAGGCGTTGATGGCTGCCGAGGCTTCGACCAGGGCTGCCGTCGCACGAGCAGACAAACCGCGATAGGTCGAATCCGCAGGCACGTTCATCCTTCAAGACAGCGCGTCGTCTCACCGCTGACTGGAGGCCCCCGGGCCTTCCGGTCCGAGAAGAACCGGCGGGCGATGGCGTCGAAAGCCCGCCAGCCGTCGCTCCTAACTGCCGATCTGAACGATATTTTTGACCCTATCGGGTGTCAAGGGTAAATTGCCGCATGAGCTTGCGCGCGACGCCGACAACTTTCCATCAGTCCGTTGAACAGTGCCCGGCCCAAGAGCGTATGGATGACAGGACGAGCGTGAACCTGAGGCCCGATGGTGCCGCGGATGCTGCTTCGGACGAGCAGCTCCTGGCTGATTTCCTCGCGGGCGATCAAGGCGCGTTCGCGGTGTTGGTGCACCGCTATGGCCGAGACTTATTCCAGTTTGTCGCGCGGTTTACGCGCGACGTCGCCTTGACCGAGGACATCGTTCAGGACACGTTTCTGCAGGTCTATCAATCGGCCGGCGGGTTCGATTCGTCCCGGGCGCTTCGGCCCTGGCTGTTCACGATCGCCGCCAACAAGGCGCGCGACCAACTCCGGGGCCGGATGCGCCGACGTGAGGTGCCGATGGCCTCGGGGCCAGGCGCCGGCGAAGCGCAGGGAGTCTCGCTGCTTGATTTTCTGTCGGACGAAGCCGAACGGCCCCACGAAGCGATGGAAGCCGGCGAGCAGCGCAACCAGGTTCGCCGGATCGTCTCCGAGATGCCCGAGAGCCTGCGGGAGGTTCTCGTGCTCGGGTACTATCACCGGTTTCCATACAAGGAGATCGCCGAGATCCTCTCCGTGCCCCTGGGAACCGTGAAGAGCCGCCTGCATACCGCCGTCTCGTACGTCGCGGCGGCTTACAAGGCGTATCAGGAACGCGAGCAAGAAAAGGAGGAATCGCGGGAATGACGACCCGTCGCTGCGCGCGTTGCAGCCGCCCGCCGGCCAAGGCTGGCGGCTCCCAGGACGCCGTGGATCAGCCGCATCGAACGGGGACGCGATCGAGTTGATAAGCGGAGCGGGCGGTGAGAAGAAGCCGCCCATCAACGGAGCGGATGGCAAGAAGAAGTTGAGCTTATGAGCGAAGCGAACGCCAACGAGAATAAGGAGCTGATGGCCGACTTGCTGGGCTATCATCTGGGCCTCGTCGACGACGAAACAAAGGCCCGCGTGGAGGCGGCGTTCGCGTCTTCCGAGGAACTGCACGCCGCGCTGCGCAACGTGGCCCGCCGCGTTTCGCTGCTAAACGCCGACGAGGCGCCTGCACCTCCTGCAAACCTGGAAGCTCGCATTCTCGACCGCATCGAACGGACTCAGAAGGTCCTGCCGTTCAGGCAGACGGCATCACCGCAGCGGCTGCGGCTTCCGTCCGCCCAGGATGCTGCCGTCACGCGGAGCCAGCCGCTCATGAGCATGCGCGAGGTCGTCGGGTTGGCCGCCGCGATTCTGCGGTTTGCCGGCTTCTTCTTGCCGAGCTAGCGAGCGGCTCGCCTAGCCTCCCAACAGCTTGCCTGCGCGAACAACCTGAGGATGATCGGCAACGGATTCGCGTCTTACGCCGAAACGTTCGGCAACCAATGGCCGTACGCCGGGCCCGCCCCGATCGGCGCATCCTGGCTGCGAAGCGCCCCGCCGGGCGTGCCGCGAGCCGACAACTCCGCCCACGTCTTCCGACTGGTGCGCGGACGCTTCGTGCTCCCGCCGGCGTTTGTCTGCCCCGGCCGAAGAAACGATCGCCCCGTGGACGCGGCGTCCATCGGCATCTGCGAGAGCTTCCCCGCAGCGTGCAACAACAGTTACTCGACGAACTTCGTAACGAGCCCCTGGCGCAAGGATGAATTCGACGCCACCATGCCCTTGGCCGCCGACATGAGCCCCCTGGCTGAGGAGCAGCGGCTGCGGATCGACGCTCGGCTTCTGCCGCCCAACTCGAGGAGCCACGGATCGCCGGGCGGGCAGAACGTCCTGCGGGCAGACGTGAGCGTTCGGTTCTTCAGGAGTCCCAACGTCGGACTGGAAAACGACGACATCTATCGGCTGATTGGCGTGCAGGAGTATACGGGCACCGAGCGCCCCAGTCTGCGCAGCGACGCATTCCTGATACCGTAAACTGACGCGATGACAAGGAAGCAGCCGTTGAGCAGTCCCGATTCGGCCGGCCCACCCTGGGATCGAATGGCCCTGGTCGACGGCGATATCACGAAAATCCCGTGCGACGCGATCGTTAATGCCGCGAACTCGACGTTGCTCGGCGGGGGAGGGGTGGACGGTGCAATCCACCGCGCCGCAGGGCCGGGCCTGTTGGCGGAATGCCGAACGCTGGGAGGCTGTCCAACCGGCGAGGCGAAGATCACCGCAGGGCATCGATTGCCCAGCAGGTTCGTGATTCACACCGTCGGCCCGGTCTATCGAGGCGGCCGCCACGGCGAGCCGGAACTCCTCCGCTCGTGCTATGCCTCGTCGCTGTCGCTGGCGGCGCAACACGATCTTCGTACGTTGGCCTTCCCGGCCATCAGTTGCGGCGTCTACCGCTATCCAATCGACGAGGCGGCCCGCATCGCCTTGACGACGACGGCCGAGTTTCTGGCCGGGCATCCGCGCATCGCGCGCGTCACGTTCGTTCTGTTTGGGCAGGAGACGTTCTCAATGTACCAGAGCGTGTTTGACGAACTCCGCCGCGCATCGCGGCCGAATCCCCCGGCGCCTCGTTCGTGAGCGCGACGCGGATGTGATGACGCCCCCCGTCAGCCGCCAAGCTCCTTGAGCCATTGCGCGTTCTCCGCGCTAAGGGCGTGCGCGTCGCGGAGCGTGTTCAGCAGGCTTCGGAGCTGCTTCTCGAGGGCCTCGCATTCGGACTTGTCGGCCGCCGGGTCTTCCTTGAGGCTGTCCCACAACTGCTTCACCGCCCGGGCCAGCAGGGCATCGGCGCCGGGGCCCTCGCTCCGGTCGGCCAACTCCAGGGACTTGCGAACGGCCTCGCGACAGAGCTTCAGGCCTTCATCCTTCTCGCCCAAGGCGATCTTGCATCTCCCCAAGTTCAGCAAGACCCCGACGAGAGCGGGGACTTCGCCATCGTGGTTCTGCGGGAGTTCGAAGACCCGTTGGGCTTCTTCGAGCGAGAACTTCGCCAGGTCCAACTCCTTGCGAGCGATTTGGATTTGCCCCATCAGGCTGAGGGTGTAGGCGTATCCGGCCGACGTGCGGCGGAGCTTCGCTTCAGCGATTCGCAGCGCCTGGTCAGCGGTTTGCTCGGCCTCTTCGAGCTTTCCGGCGCGCTCCAATGCCTGACTCAACGTCAGCAGAGGTGAAACCGTTTTGACGTCCTCTTTTCCGAACAGTCGCACGGCGTCATCAACGGCTCGGCGCAGTTCCGCCGTCGCCTCGGCAAGCCGTCCCGCTTCGCAGTAGCAGGCGCCCAGGCGAGTCGCTCGTTCAATGGAGGCTTCCGTCGGCGCTTCCGTCTTCCGCGGTCCCCACGCCTTCCCTTGTTCCAACGCCGCGACCGCGTCCTCGTACATCCGGAACTGCTGGTAGATTTCGCCGAGATCGAATGTCTCGGCGATCGCCCCGGCAACGTCGCCCTTATCTTTCAACGCAGAAACCAACTCCATCGCCTGCTGAAGCAAGCGCCGCCCTTCGTCCAGTCGATCGCTTTGCAGATACAATCGGCCCAGCGTGGCCAGCCGCTCGATGACCCGTGAATTGAGACGGTCAGGATGCTGCCGGTCCCGCGACACCATCTCCTCGTAGAGCTTGACAGCCTCCGCCATCTCCCCGCGGCTCGCGTATTCTCGAGCCAGATTGCCCATCTCCAGGTACACGTAGGGATGCTCGGGACCGAGGGCTTTCTCGAAGACCGCCAGGGCCCGCCTGCGCAGCGGCACGACCTCGGCCGCCCGATCGCCGCCCATCCGCGAGTACGTCCAGGCGATATTACTCAGCGAGACGCCCGTGTCGCGCGCATCCGGTCCCAGCACCTTCTCCCGGACGACGTAGGCCCGCAGCTTGGCGGCCAAGCCGCGGTCCAAGCTGCCGACGAGCACCAACGCCGTGCCCAGATTGTCCAGCGCCTCGGCGAGTTCGGCCGTATCACCGGTCGTGGCGCGGCCGATACGCACGGCGTCGGAGAGCACGCTCACCGCGTCTGAGAACCGCTGCTGGCTGATGCGCAGCCACCCTTGCCGATCGAGCGTCAGGGCCATCTGCGGATGGCTCTTGCCAAAGACCTTCTCCACGATCTCGACGGCACGCGCCAGCGACGGATCCGCCTTGTCGAGCCATTGCAGCTCGATCTGGGCGTTGCCGAGCACGCGAAGCGTCTCCGCAACGTAGGGATGCTCGCGACCGAGGAGACGCTCTCGAATCCCCAGGGCCTGTTCAGCCAGGTGAGCGGCGTCGTAGTAATTGCCCTCGTCGTGCGCGGATCGGGCGTTTGCATGCAGCTTGTCCGCCTCGGCCATCCGCTGCCGGTCCTCCGGCGAGGCAGCGGCGATTCGCGATAGCGTCTGGCTGAGCGCCGTCGCGGTCTGCGTGCGATGATGGGCCCGACCCAGAAGCCGCTCGTAGATGCCCGTCGCCTCGGCCGCGGACTTCGCGCCCGCGTCGTACTGGCCGGCGGTCCGCGCTTCTTCGGCGGAGGCCGTCAATTGGCCGGCTCGCTGGACGTCCGCGAGATCGCTCTCCAACAGCGGCTTTCCCCCCGGGCCGACAAGCGACTCCTTGGCCAACGGTTCCTTCGCCGCTTGCTTCAGCAGCGCATCAAGGGACGCCTCGCTCGGCTGCGTCGTTTGGGCGCTAGCGGCCCCTCCCAGGATCGTGAGATTCAGAAGGAGCGCCAGCCACGCATATCCTTGCCTTCGCATCACGTTTGCAGACACGGTGAGGCTCCTTTTCACCGGACTTGTTCCTGCAGCGGTTCACGCAGACGGCGGTACGGCTGCAAGCGACGCCCGGCCACGAGGATCAACAGAGAACAAAACGGGCCACGAGCACGGATCGTACTCGCAGCCCGTTTGAATCTCAAACCTTGCAGAGAGAAGTCGGACTCGCGTCCTGCAAACAACTTGTTGAAGCCGACCGAGCGCCTGGCGCCGGCCAGCGGCCTCTGGCTCCATCGCGCCCCACGGAATGCAGTCAGTCAAAACCGACGCATCACGCGTGTGACACAGGCTCATGGCCTGCGCTCGCACCGGCTGTTGGCCAGCCGGTGCCACACAGAAGGACGCGGACAGCTTGACTCATCACGCTAGCGGCGGCGGCGGATCAAGGCCAAGCCACCGAAGCCGAGCAATGCGAGCGTGGCAGGCTCGGGCGTCACCGAGACGTCGTCGGCATACATCGTGCCCGTGCCGTAGACGCGCAGCTCCAGCGTGAAATAGACGGTGCCCGCAGGCGCGGCCGTCGCGTCCCAAGAATTGGTCATCAGTTCCCAGCCGGTCCCTGCGGTGTACGCCTGGTTGCTGCCGCCGCCTGCGCTGCCGAGGTACACGCTATCCGCGTCAGACCAATGCCCCCATGTTCGGAAGCTCGGGTTCCCACCGGTGGCATCATAGAGCCACACGCTCGCGTAGATCGTGTCGCCCAGACCGGCGAGAGGGACATCGAGCTGAGCGCTGTAGTCGTAGCCGCTCGTATCCGGCCCGTCGGAAATGATCTCGAGCACGTGCGTCTCGCTGATGGCTCCCGGCGGATCCCCGGGCACGATGATCTGATTCGACCCGGTTCTGCCGGACGGCTCGTATTCGTACCAGTTGTACGTGCCTTCAAAGTCATCAAATACGGGACCGGCGCTCGC